>NZ_JAGPYA010000004.1:0-188082 GCF_018070245.1 Micromonospora sp. M61
CCGCCCGGCTCATGAGGACACGGACGACGAGCCAGCCGCGACGGTGGTGGGCCCGCTGTCGTTTCGTCCAGGACGGCCACCGCAGTCGCCATCTAGCCTGGACCCGGCAGCTCACCCGAGCATGAGGAGACAGCACAATGCGCAACCTGGTCTACACCGGTTTCATGTCGCTGGACGGCGTCGTGGACTCGCCCGGCGGCGGGCCGTCAGAGGAGCACCGCAGCGGTGGGTGGGTGTTCAAGGACCTCGAGTTCGTCCCGGAAGCCTGGTCGCTGAAGGGCGAGGAGCTCGCGGACACGACGGCGTTGATGTTCGGCCGTCGCAGCTACGAGGCGTTCGCGGCGGTCTGGCCCGGCTCCGAGGACCACGCCGACTACAAGGAACTGCCCAAGTACGTCGTGTCGACCTCGCTGTCCGACGACGCCATCGTCGACGGTTGGGGGCCGACCACGATCCTGCGCTCGACGGAGGACGTCGCCGCGCTCAAGGAGGGCGAAGGCGGCGCGATCTTCATCCACGGGAGCGCGGAGCTGGCTCGGCGGCTGTCCGACGCGGGCCTGATCGACCAGTACAACCTGCTCGTCTTCCCCGTGCTGCTCGGTGCCGGCAAGAGCCTGTTCGGCCGGGCCGACCGGGACAAGCACATGCTGACGCTGCGGGAATCGGAGAGCTACCCGAACGGGATCCTCAAGCTGGTCTACGACGTCAAGCGGTGATCCAGGTCGAGGGCGATCGCGCCGCCGGCCCTGTCGCGCAGCTGCCGGGCGGTGCGATCGACGGGAGGAGCGCTGTGATGGAGCAGGGCACGCGCGAGGAGGTGCTCGGCCGGCTGGCCGAGGCCGTCGGGTCCGTGACGGTCGCACACCCGACGCGGGTGGCCGTCGACGGACCGCCCGCGGCCGGCAAGACCACCCTCGCCGACGAGCTGGCCGTCGTCCTGCGAGCACAGGGTCGCGACGTCATCCGGGCGACGATCGACGATTTCCTCTTTCCCCGGGCACAGCGCTATCCGCGTGGCGAGTACTCGGCCGAAGGCTGCTACTTCGACACGCACGACCACGGCGCGCTGAACCGGGTCCTGCTGGATCCGCTCGGGCCGAGCGGAGATCGACGCTTCCAACCCGCGGTCTACGACCACACCACAGACGCTGTGCTGGCCCCGCCGGTCACGACTGCCGCAGCCGACGCGGTGCTGCTCTTCGACGGCGTCTTCCTCATGCGCCCGGAACTGATCGACCGGTGGGACCTGCGCGTCTTCGTGTCGACCGCGCTCGAATCGACAGTGGAACGTGCCGTGATCCGGGAGGGTCGGGTGTCGTCACAGGTCGACGTCGAGCGGCGCTGGCGCGAGCGTTACATCCCCGCCCAGCAGCTCTATTTCGCCGCCGCCCGTCCGACCGATCACGCCGACATCATCGTGCACAACGACGAGCCCCTACGGCCGCTCTGGGAGACCCGGACACGCTGACGGTGCTCCGGGTCCGGATGCCTACAGACGCCGAACTGCCCGCCGCCAACCGGGCGGCGCGGAGGCGGTCAGTCGGCGAGCAGATCGTGGTGTGCGGCGCGCAGCCGGGCCAGCGCCGGGTCGCTGCCCGGGACGACCCGGCGATCCAGCTCAGCCCACACCTCGGCCAGCGCCACGCGGACCGCACTCAGCTCGGCGGCGTGCCGCTGGCTGCTGCGTCGGTGCTGCTCGTCGAGGCGCCGGGCCCAGCCGGCGGTGACCGTGGCGAGCCGGTCGGCGTCGGCGCGGGCCTGCGCGGCGCTGCGGGCGGCCGAGGCGGGGACGATCGCGGCGACCGGGCGGGGATCGCCGTCGCGGGTGACGACGGTGACCGCGTCGGTCAGCTCGGCCAGCGCGACGAGCTGGCTGAACCGGGTGCGCGCCTCACGCAGCGGCACGGAACGCGGCGGGTCGGGATGAGGGGTGAGCGCGGGGACGGCCATGGATGCATGGTGTCGCCCGGGTACGACAGATTTGCGTCGTCAGTGGACGGTGGTCGGCGATCCGCTCGCTCCGGCCAGCCACTCGTCGGCCAGCACCGACCAGACTTCGAGGTCGATTCGTCCATGCGGGCCGGGGATGACCTGGCGCAGCGTGCCGTCCAGGCGCAGGCCGAGTCGACGGGCGAGTGCCTTGCTGCGGGTGTTGTCGGCGTTGGTCCGCCACTCCACCCGCTGGATGCCGCGCTCGCGCACCGCCCAGTCGACGATCCGGCGGACCGCCGGCGCCACCATGCCCTTTCCCTCGGCTGCCGGCTCCACCCAGCAGCCGACCTCGCAGACACCCCGGGTCACGTCAAACGACACGAGCATGACCCCGCCGACCAGCGTGCCGCGCCACCACAGCCCCCAGATGCCGCCACTGTCGCTGGCCCACCGGTCGGCGTACCGCTGCAACACGCCACGGGCCGACGCCAGGTCGGTGGCCACGAAGGTCGGCGACACCCAGGGCTGGATGTGCTCCCGGGCCCTGTCGAGATTGGCGAGGAACTCCTCGGCAAGCCAAGGGTCCAGCGGGCGCAGCTCGACCTCATCGGTCAGTGGCAGGGCGAACACCGGGCCTCCCCGAAGGTGCGCTGGCAACGACGGGTAGCAGACTCGCACAGGGCCGCAGGCCGGCTGCGGGCCAGGGCCGCTCACTCCGGCAGATGGGTACGCAGGGCGGCGAACTGGGCCACTGTCAGGTAGGAGGGGTTGGCGGCCTGCGGTTGACGGAACACCTCCAGATCGGCGAGTCGGTCATCGGCGCGCAACACCGTGCGGGGCACCCGGTCGCCGGCGGCGAGGATGGGCAGGTCCAGTGGCACCGACCAGGGCTGGCCCCCAGCGCCTGGCTCGGGCGCCCCGGTGACCCGTCCGACACCCCACACCCCGTACGGCAGTCGGGCACGGCTGCCGCTGGCCCAGAAGACCACCGGCTGCCCGGCAAGCATGAGCCGCGCCCGATAGCCGGGGCGTACGCACCAGCTCGTCACCAGTGGCTCGGCGGCGAACCGGGCGGTGAGGTCGACCAGGTCGGCGTTGCCCTTGATCAGCCAGGCGCCCAAGTCGTCGAGGCGCACCCGTGGCTCGGTCATCCGCTCATCCTGCCCGGCCGACGGCCACCCCAATCAGATGATCATGTGGGTCCAGTAGCTGAGCCAGAGCACGAACAGGGCGCCCTGCACGACGGCGAGCGTCGCGGTCAGCCACACGTCGACGCTGGCGCGGCGGGCCCAGCGCGCCAGCACCAGAGCCACCGGGAAGGCGGCGAGCAGGTAGCGCAGCAGACTCTTGTACACCGCCGGGCCCATCGACAGGGGCACCAGCACCATGAGTACGCCGTACACCAGGTAGGGCAGCTCCCGGCGGCGGAACCCGGCCACCAGCACCGCCAACACGGCCACCGCGAACCACAGCCGCGCGGCGTCGCGTGGTTCCCCGGCCAGCCCGTGCAACAGCACCGGCACCGGGTTCTGCACCCTGATTCCCCAGCCGGTCTCCTGGGCGTGCTGGTAGGCGAACCAGTCCCCGCCGCGCCACCGGCAGTACGCCATGAAGGTGAACCAACCGGCGGGCAGCAGCAGCAACGGCCAGCCGATCCGCAGATAACCGAGCAGGGCGCGCGGCCCGAGCCGCCAGTCGTGCTGGCGGAGCAGCACCAGGGCCAGCGGCAGCGCCACGAGCAGGCCGACGGAACGGCTCATCGCCAGGAAGTAGCCGAGCACGCCGACCAGCAACCAGCGGCGCCGCTCGGCGTAGTAGAACGCGGCCAGCGCGAGACAGACGAACAGCGACTCGGTCAGCGCCGCCTGGAACAGGAACGCGGTCGGCAGCAGCACCAGGTACCGGGTGAACCGGCGGGCCGCGCCCGCGTCGCCGAGCAGGAGTTCGGCCAGCCGGTAGCCGTACCAGAGCGCCAGCAGGAACGCCACGTTGCTGATCACCAGCAGGGCCAGCGCGTTGTCGCCGCCGAGCACCGCGCCAAGGGGCCGGGCCAGGAACGGGTACAGCAGCGGGAAACCGAAGTCCCGCCACGGCCCGGTCAGCGGCAGCTCGCTCAACCGCAGGTAGAGCAGAGCGTCCCAGGCGAACCAGAAGGAGATCCACCGGTGCCCGGAGATCTCCCGCTGTTGCGCCCACATCAGCGCCTCGTCCGGCGGTGGTGCCCCGGGAATGCCGTCCCAGGCGTGCAGGGCCAGCAGCCCGAGCAGGGTCAGCACCACCTTCGCGCCGAGGAACAGACCGATGACGTACGCCCAGGGCTCCGGCACCCGGCGAGCCAGGCGGGCCGCGCCGCGGCCGGCCGTGGCCGTGCGGGCGGCCAGCGCCGCCGCGCCGCTGCGCCACCGGTGCATCCGCCCCGCTCCCCCACCTCCGTCGGCCCGCCCGCCGCCGCGCGGGGTGTCGCCCTTCTCGTTGTACGCCGCCGCACGCCGCACCGGAGCGAAAATGAACCACCATCAAGGGTGACATTACGCGCAGAACGGGTACGCGCCGCGCCTCAACCATGACGGTGGGCAGGGAGCGCGGCAGCATGAGCGAGCAGCACGGCACGGTGATCATCGGTGCGGGGCCGGCAGGGCTCACTGCGGCGTACGAGCTGCTGAGACACGGCCTGCCGGTGCAGGTGTTCGAGGCGGACGAGGTCGTCGGCGGGATCAGCCGGACCGTGGAGCGCGACGGGTGGCGGTTCGACATCGGCGGGCACCGGTTCTTCACGAAGGTGCCCCGGGTGGAGTCGTTCTGGCACGAGATCCTGCCCGACGAGGACTTCCTGACCCGACCCCGGATGAGCCGGATCTTCTACCGGGGCGCGCTGTTCAACTACCCGCTCAGCGCCATGAACGCCCTGCGCAACCTGGGGCTGCCCGAGGCGGCCCGCTGCCTCGGCTCGTACGCCCGGGCCCGCCTGCGCCCACCGAAAGATCAGTCGCACTTCGAGGGTTGGGTGTCGGCCCGATTCGGCTGGCGGCTGTACTCGATCTTCTTCAAGACGTACACCGAGAAGGTGTGGGGAATGCCGGCCGACCGGTTGCAGGCCGACTGGGCCGCGCAGCGGATCAAGAACCTGTCGCTGGCCACGGCGATCCGCAACGCGCTGCTGCCCAGCCGCCGACGCACGGACGTGACCAGCCTGATCGAGGAGTTCCAGTACCCGAAGTACGGGCCGGGGATGATGTGGGAACGCTGCGCCGAGCAGGTCCGCAAGCGTGGCGGACAGCTTTCGACCGGCACCTGGGTGACCGCCGTGCACCGCGACCCGAAGCGACGGCGGGCGATCAGCGTGACGGTCGACGGCGCGGGCGGGCAGCGTACCCAACCGGCCGACGACGTGATCTCGTCGATGCCGATCTCGGAGCTGGTGGCCGCGCTGCGTCCGCCAGCACCGCCGGAGGTGCTGGCCTGCGCCGCCGACCTGCGCTACCGCGACTTCCTGACGGTCGCGCTGGTGGTGCCGGCGGAGTTCTCGTTCCCCGACAACTGGATCTACGTGCACGACCCGGGAGTGCGGGTGGGCCGGATCCAGAACTTCGGCTCCTGGTCGCCGTACCTCGTCAAGGACGGGCGCACCTGCCTCGGGCTGGAGTACTTCGTGTTCGAGGACGACGAGATGTGGCGTACCCCGGATGCCGACCTCGTGGCGTTGGCGACCGCGGAGCTGGAGCGGTTGGGGTTGGTCCGACCCGGTGTGGTGGAGGCCGGCTACGTCGTGCGCATGCCGAAGGCCTACCCGGTGTACGACGAGCGCTACCAGCACAACGTGGACGTCATCCGTGCCTGGCTGGCCGAGGCGGTGCCGAACGTGCACCCGGTGGGCCGCAACGGCATGCACCGCTACAACAACCAGGACCACTCGATGCTGACCGCGATGCTCACGGCCGAGAACATCGCCACCGGCAGTACGCATGACGTCTGGTCGGTCAACGTCGAGCAGGACTACCACGAGGAGTCCTCCGGCGGCGACGGTCGACGGGGCACGGGCCGGGACGCGCCGGTGGTGCCCAGCCGGATCATCGCGGCTCCGATCAATGCGCCCGAGGGTGTCGGCGCCGCGGGGAGTGGCGATCGACCCAGGCAGGTGCCGCTGGGCTGACGCCACCGGACCCTGCGCCGCGCCACACATCGGCGATCCCGACGGCAGTTCAGCGATGTTGAAGCAGGCCTCGCTCGGCCATGTGGGCTCGCAATGTCTCGGCATCCTCGGCAGACATCAACCAGCGTGGGATCACGGTGGCCGGCATCCGGCCGACGTACACGATCCAGAAGTCCGGAGTGTCCCTGACCTGGGCGACCCCGTCCCAGGCGATGCCGCCGGACTCCGAGCCGCTACGCATCATGATGTTGGCATCGGTGATGTCGTAGGCGCCCTCGACGGCATAGCCACTGGAACGGCGTCGGGCGCGCAACCGCACCCAGGGCCAGTAGAGCATCGACAGCACGCCACCCACGATCAGCGTCACCCACAGCGGCGAGATCTGCTCGCCCCACGAGAACCCCCGCGACAGTGCCAGACCGATCGCTCCGATCGCCGCCAGCGTCGCACCGATGTAGCTGAACCTGCGCAGCCGAACACTGGCGAGCGCAGCGGCCACCCGGCCCGGGTAGGCGGGATCGGCGGGGACGTCGAATCGGATGTGCACGTCAGAACGATAGTGCCCCGAACCACGTCCGGGTCTGGCGGACACCGAACGCCGGTGCTGGCCGGGATGCTGTGACATATCGCCCACAGCCAGGGCCACCGAAGCCGACAGCCGGTACCTACAGTCGGGCCATGAGCACCGACGAAGGCGCGCGGGCCTGGCTCCGCCAGCGCGGAGCGGAGCAGATCGCCCATCCCGGTGGCAACCTGTACGCCCACCTGTGTCGGGTCAGCGAACGACTCGCCGCGCTCGGCTGCGGCAGTGACGTGCAGGTCGCGGGCCTCACCCACGCCGTCTACGGCACCGACGGGTTCGACCTCGCCCTGCTCGATCGCGCCGATCGTGCGGTGCTGCGAGACCTCGTCGGCGCCGACGCGGAAGAGCTTGTCTACCTGTACGGCGCCTGCGACCGTGAACGCAGCTGGCGAAAGCTGGCACAGACCGGCCAGGTGTTCGACCGCTTCGTACATCAGGTGCGGACGCCGGATGCGGCTCAACTGCGGTCGCTCGTGGACCTGAGCATCGTCAACGAGTTGGACGTCATTGAGCAGGATCCTGCGGTGGCGGACCGGCACGGTACCTACTTCCGCGACCTGTTCGCCTCCTGGGCCCCACTGGCCTCCGAGGAGGTCATCCGCGATGCGCAGCGGGTCCTGCGGCCGTGACATCGACGGCACACACCCGCGTACCTGTCCGCGCCGTCTACCCCGGCAGCTTTGATCCCTTCACTCCCGGGCATACGAACGTGGTGAACCGGGCACGCGGCCTGTTCGACGAGGTGGTCGTGCTCGTCGCGGTCAACGGCACCAAGCATCCGACGATCAACGAGGAGGAGCGAGCGGCCGCCGTTCGGGCCATCCTGCCGGTGGAGTGGACCTCCGTCACCGTTGTGGCCTGGAGTGGATTGACCTCCGCCTACTGCCGAAGCCACGACGTGGGGGTGATCGTCCGCGGCGTGCGCAACACCACCGACCTTCAGGCCGAGTGTCAGCTCGCCGCGATGAACCAGTCGCTGGGCGTCCCCACGGTATTTCTGCCCGCGCGGCCCGAACTGGCCGCAGTGTCCTCCACCGCGGTGCGGGCGCTGGGGCCGTTGCCCCCGTCCACGCGGCCGTAGGCAGCCAGACATCGGCGGACTCCAGGCATCACGGCAGGTGCGTGCAGTGGGCCACCGTGGCGTCATCCGGGGCCCGAGCGGCAACGGCACCGAGGCCGTCGGCTTCGGCCTGCCGGACGCGGCGGACGACACCGGATGGACCGTCGGCGGCGAGCAGTGCCAGGACGCCCGGCCAGTCGGTGAGGCCGTACGGGCTGACGATACGGCTGGCACCGTTGCTGAGCAGCGCGGCACCGTTCAGGTCGGCGAGGGACCGGCTGCCGGTCACCGCCTCCCGGGCCGCGCGCGGGTCGTCCTTGGCGATCCAGTAGCCGCCGACCTGGTTCCGGCGGGCCCGCAGCGCCTCGGCGCAGGAGTCGCGGACACGGTCGTACTCCAGGGTTTCCGGTGCAATGCCGTCCAGGGGCGCCGAGCAGTCACGCCGGGCGGTGACCTCACGGTCGTCGGTGATCACCTGAGGGCCGCCGTGGGCCGGGTCGAGGATGAGGAACGAGTCCGCGAGCAGCAGATAGTCAAGGCGGCCCCGGTACGCGCGCACCACCGCGACGGTGGCCTGCGGGCTGCGCGGGTCCCCGATGTCGCAGGTGTCGCCGTGCGCGGCGGCTGTCTCGCCGATGGCCGTGGCGAGGACAGCCGTGAGGTCCTGCCCGTCGTCGCGCGACAGGTGGCCGAGCAGTGCTCCGCCGAGCCGCTGCGTGTACCAGGCGACCCCATGGAAGCAGAGCGATTCGGCCCCAGGGATGCCGGCACCGTCGAGCAGGACGACAGCGCCGGGAACCGCGCCGACGAAGTCCTCGTTCGGCCGACCGGCCCGACCGGCGCTCGTCGCCAGGCTGACCTGCACTCGTGCGCTCCTGTCTGTGGGCGGGAGTGACTCAGAGGTATATCGCTCGACGACACACGTCGCGTCGGCGAGCCGCCGGCCGCAGAGCGGCGGAGGGTCACGTTCGGGGTCGGCCGGTGATGCCGTCCAGGACGGTGGTCAGGTTGTGGTGGAAGGTCTCCTCGGCATTGAGGTGGGCGCCGTCGATGACGAGTCGGGCCACGGTGGGGTACCTGCCAGTCTTCAACATACGGGTGAGGTAGGGGCCGAGGCTGGCCTGTAAGGCGGCTTCATCGGTGCCGGTGGAGCGGGCGGTGCGCCGGCTGACAGAGCCGGCACGCACAGACTGACAGCGGTCCGCACACCTACGACACCCAGATCACGCAGGGCACGCGACAGCCGCTGCCGGGCAAGGTGGCGCTCGATGGCCGGCGAGGACCCGGATTCACGAGGGCAGTTATTCGGCGATCTTCTGCCGGGCGGCGATGACGGCGGCGTACAGCGCTTCATCCGCGCGCATCTCGGCGTCGGCGCCGCCGCTATTGATCCCGAGTCGGTGCCGGCGTGCCACGAGGCGATCCAACCGGTCGAGTACGGGCCGCGCGTGCGACCCCATCGCGGCGAGGACCCTCAGCGCCTTGCGCCCCCACAGATCGTCGTACAGGTAATCCGGTAGAACCTCCAGCAGTTCAGCGGCTACCGCAGGACCCTCCTGAAGCCATAGTGCGCCGGCCGACGTCAACTGCCCGAAGCCGGGAGCCCGGAACAGGCTCCGCAACTGTTTGTGCTGGCGGGCGGTGAGCCCGCCGTGCTCGGCCAGCCAGGTCAGCAGCGCCGACGCAATCCCATCTCGGCCAGGTCGTTCCGGCCGGCCGGCGAGATACTGCTCGGCCACCGCCCGGTCCAATGTGACTCTGAGAAGGGCAAGTGTCGCACCTTGCGTCGGGTACTGCCGCAGCAGCGCTGCCGCGGCTGCGGCCGCTGGCCCGATCCGTCCCAGAACGTAGAACGCACAGTTCGGGGTGTCGTTCTCGGCCTCTTCGAGTCTGGCAGTAAGTTCCGGCAGCGCGGCAGCAGCAGCCGGACCGAACGCGGCCAGCACCCGCATCGGCAGGGCCGGCGCGCACGAATCCGGCAGCGCGGCCAAGATCTGCCGGGCGGCGGCCACCGGGGCCTGCGGATCAGCGCCCGCCCGAGCAACTGCCTTGAACGCTTCAGTCAGGCGCGGCTCGTCGCTGCCGGAGAGCATCAGCCGTACCAGATGCGGCACCGCCCGGTGGTCGCCGACGCTGCCCAGCGCGGTAGCGGCCACCGCACCGAGCTCAGGATCATCCAGCACTGCCGCGAGCTCGTCCGCGGCGAGACGGGACGCGGTCAATGAAGCCGCCAACGTGTGCAGCGCCGCAGACCGTACATCGGAGATTTCGTCCTGCAGGAGGTCGATCAGCATCGGCGTCACCCGCCCGGGCGCGGCGCGCCACTCACGCATCGCCGCGAGCGCCACCCGTACGCCTTCGAGCCGGACCTGTGGGCTCTCGGACCGGCTCGCCAACCGTTCCGCCCAGGCGTAGCAGTCCTGCTCCCGATCGAGGAGGGTCAGCGCCCGTGCCCAGCGCTCGCCGCCAGTCTGCTCGGTGCGGAACCCTGACCCGTTCAGGACTCCCGCGCAAGGTTCAAGATCGGCACGGATCGCATCGTCCAGCGCCGGCCAAGCCGCCGGGTTGTCCCTGCTGAACACTGCGACGTTGGCCAGTAGCCGGACTGCCGGAACGAGATCCGACCGCAAGCGTTCCAGGATGGCTCTATGGTGCGGGACCTCGTTCCAGGGGATGGCATCCACGAAGGCGATCCGGACGACCGGATCAGTCGAGGCCTCCAACGCCGACATAGCCCGATCAGGTTCAGCGGCGCCCACCAGTAACCTCGCCGCGGTGCGCCGCACCTGCGGATCCCCGTCGTTCAGGGCCGACTCAGCGGCATCTGCTACCAGGAGCCAGTGGGGGTTCCGGAAGCACAGCTCGCACAGCAACTCGAAGATGATCCGCCGGGCCGACAGGCGGTGGTCGGTCGTGAAGGTCAACAGACGGCGGGTCACCGACCCGTCCCGGTCGGCCTCGACCCAATGCCAGATCTGTGACCGTACATCGCTGCCGGGAACAAGAACATCACCCGAGACGACGCCCGCTTCCAGCCATCCCCAGTCGCCCAACGGCGGCACCAGCGCTGGGCCCTTCACTCTGCGAGGCGCGAGGCGCCCTTCCAGTACGTCATGAACCTGATAGTCCCTGACGAGCACTGCGGCACGCAAGGCGTATCCGCTTCTCCGCACATCCAGATGTGTGCACCAACAAGTTGTCACGATGAACGGCGGATCTTGACGTATTCAAAGATGGTCGAAGAACCGAGTAGACCACGTCGCATTGACCGTCGGGCCGAAGACCCATCCGTTAGGCCCGTCGTACGGCGCGGCGAGGATGTGCTCGGGCACGATGAGGTAACCGAGTCCGGCGAGTGCCTGCTCGATCCGTTGCCGGTCGTCGGGGTGCAGGAATGGTTTGTGCTCGCTCGGATTGGAAGCACCATAGGTGGCGAGGTCACCAAACTTGCTCACACTCACGGTCAAGGACAGCGGAATCCGCGTGCGCTTCGTACGACTGCGGCTGGCCTCGGCGGGAATCCAGATGCTGCCGAAACAGGCGGAGTCCTGGGCCAACCCCGAGTCGCACGTACAGCCGTAGGCCTCGCCCAACCGCCCTGCGAGCCGTTCAAACCGGCCCTGGGCCGCAGCGTGGTCGAAGTCCCGTGGCACCTCCAGACCATCACCGTCACCTCGGGCCACCCGCTCGTGCAACGCCGCCCGCATCGGCTCCGGCATGACGCCCTCCACCATGGCCCGGAGAACCGACTCCCGCCCGATGCCGCCCTCCACCGGCGCGACCGGCTCGTCCAGCGCCCGGAGTATCGACCACCAATCCGCGTCCACCATCGTCACGCGTGCACCTTAAGCGGCGGGCTACGGAGCAACCAACCGGTTTGGGCCCGCCGACCCACGACTGACGGGCACCGCGACACCGTTACAGTAGCTGCGGTTCGGGACATGGCGGGAGCGTGGGGATGAGCCTCGATATCTCAGTGTGGATACCGGACGGCGACGCCTACGCCGGTCGGGACGTTGTCGTGGATCCGCCGGGCACCAGCACTGGGGTAGGAGCTGAAGGTCTTCGCTATGAGCTGTGGGGTTCGGCAGCCGTTCGGCGTCTCGGCGCGACGTTCCTGCCGCAACTTGCCGACATCACGGTCGACAACCGTGGGCACCTTCAGGTCTCGCCCGGCCAGCTCGACGCCTTCGAGCAGGAGTGCGTACTCCTGGCAGAGACCGTCGAGCAACTATCCGCCGCGACTGGGTACGACGTAGACCGCATCCTCCATTACCTGGCCAACATGCGGCACGCGGTGGAGCGCGCCAAGGCGATACACGGCGGCATCATCATCTGGTAGCGGCATCAGGTCATCCGGTCCAGGATCTGCCGCATCTGATCGACCGGCAGGGCCGGGTTGGCTGCGGCGGCCTCGGCCAGTTCAGGATCATTGAGAAGCGCGACGATTCGCGGAGCCGGGAGGCGTGGGCTGCCGGCCATCGCCTGCCGCACGGTGACGTCAGGGTCGGTGCCCAACCGGTCGACGAGTTCGGGGTCGGCGTCCGGGTCGAGGGCGACGAGCCGTCGTACCGCCGGGTCGGGGTCGCCGGCGAAGCGGGCCAACCCATCGGTAGGAAACTGCGGAAGCTCACTCAACCGGTCCCGGCCGCAGCAGTGGTACTCGAGGAAAGAGCGCAGCAGCAGTGCTGGCGGTGCAGCCGGGTGGTGCTGGGCGAGCAGGACCCGGACACCCAAGTCGGGGTCGTCGGCCAGGACGGTGACAAGGTCCGCCGGCAACTCGGCGTTGCGGGCCGCCCGGCGGCGCAGCAACGGATTGACCGAACGCGCCCACCGCAGCGCATCGGTTACCTCCGGCGCGCCGCCGTCTGGATAGGGGATCCCCCGGCAGCGCACGTCCGCCGAGCCAAAGTGTCCGTCGCCCGGCGTAGTGGTCACGTCGATGTCGATGCTGGCCCGCTGCGGCTCGGTGAGGCCCGGATGCGTGGAGACCGCGGTTCGGACCTCGACCGCTGAGTCGGTGGCAAGCCTGACAAGCTGGTCGCTGCTCAGGTCGACGCGACCGGTGACTCCCTGCCGGACCGACGGGTCGGGATGGCGCAGCAGCGTCTCGACCACGTCCGGCGGGACACTCGGATTCGTGGCCATCACCCGCAGCGCAGCCGCGTCGCCGGTGGCGAGCACCTGATCGATCAGCGCCCGGGACAGTGGACGCTGCAGCACGTACCAGAATCCGTGAGAGTGCTGGTCCGGTAGATCCGCAGGCTCCATCACCTGCTGGCGGTGCGCGACGGACGCCGAGGCGGTCGCCCGCACCTCGGGTACCTCATCCTCCAGCAGCGCCTGGCGCGACCGCTCGTCCAGCCGGTACAGCGAACCGGCCGCGAACCGGCGCACACCCGACCGAGGGTGCGCGGCGGCCAGCCGAAGCAGACGCGGGTCGTACCCCATAGCGTCGAACAACTCGCCGATCAACTCCTCGCGGCTGAACGGCACATCGGAGGGTGGACGGTCAAGCTCGGCCAACAACCTCACCAACACGTCGTCAGGCAGCGATGCCTGACCGGGCCGGCCGAACGCGCGGAGCCTCACCCGCCACACCGGGTCGGCCAGCAGTTGGGTACGCGCCAGAGGATCGACCTGTGGGTGGGTGGCGAGCGCTCCGCGGACCCGGGGCGAGGGATGGTGCAGCATCGCATCCCGCACCGGCGGCGGCAGCTCGCGGCGGAGCCGTAGCCCCTCGCACACCTGCTCCGGCCACAGATCTACCAGTCGGAGCAGCACGTCGGTGGGCGCTGCAGGGTTCCTCGCCAGCCCGGCCGGCAGAGACGAACACCGATCGAACCATGCGTCGCCGATCATGAAATGCACCCTACGCCGACACCGACTGGATTAAGGGCTTGCCCCGGGTCCGGAAGACCCCAGCCTGTACGACCGGTCAGGGTTTGCGGGCCACCGCGCCGTAGATCGAGGCGTCAGCCAGCGCTGGCCGCTGCTCCGGCGGCACCTGCGGGCGCCACTCGGTGACCGGCACGATGCCCGGCTCGGCCAGCTCCAGGCCGGTGAAGAAGCGGGCGAACTCCGCACGGTCGCGGGGCACGGCGTCCTGCTTCATCCGGCCGGAGGCGAACTCGGCGTACATGCGCTCGACGATCTGGTTGGGGATGTGGTCGGTGGTGAAGTGGGTCAGCGCCAGCCAACTGCCTGACGGCAGCGCGTCGAGCAGCCGGGCGACGTGCTCGTGTGGGCGGTCGTCGTCGGTCAGGAAGTGCGTCACGGCGATCAGCACCAGGCCCACCGGCTGGGACAGGTCAAGTGTGGTGTGCAGTTGCGGGTCGGCGAGGATCTTCTCCGGGTCACGCAGGTCGGCGTCGAGGTAGGCGGTGGCGCCGGCCGGGTCGCTGGTCAACAGCGCCCGAGCGTGGACCAGCACCATCGGGTCGTTGTCGACGTAGACCACCCGGGACTCGGGCACGACAGACTGCGCCACCTCGTGGGTGTTCTCGGCGCTCGGTATGCCGGTGCCGATGTCGAGGAACTGCCGGATGCCGACCTCCTCGGTGAGGAACCGGACGGCCCGGCCGAGGAAGGCCCGGTTCTCCCGGGCAAGGGTGCGTACTCCCGGGTAGACGGCCGCGATCTGGTCCCCGGACTCCCGGTCGACAGCGAAGTTGTCCTTGCCGCCGAGCCAGTAGTTGTAGCGGCGAGCCGGATGCACCACAGTGGTGTCGACCCGGTCGGCACCCCGACCCTCGGATGATTCCGACGTGGATGGCACCGTCACGAGACCTCCCCAGGTCACCCGGCTGCATCGCCGTGTGGCACGACGCACGATCTGACCATGGTAGGTGCTGGACATGCGAGCGAGGGGCCCGTCCGGGCCTCGCCGACCGGCGGCGACACCGTAGGAAACCGCTTACCAGCACGCTATTGACGGTCATCACTGGCTGTCAGTACCGTGATGCGGGCAGCAAGAAAGCGCTTTCCGACCCTCACCGTCCAACAGGGAGCGAGCGCCCCCATGCCCCGACACCTCCGCGCGTTCTGCCTCATCCTGCTCACCATCGCCGCCGTGGTGAGCACCACCACCGCCCTGCCCGCCGAAGCCGCCCCACGCTTCCGGGTGCTGGTCTTCTCCAAGATCACCAACTTCTACCACGACTCGATCCCGGCCGGCATCGCCGCGATCCAGCAGCTCGGCGCCGCCCACAACTTCGAGGTCGTCGCCACCACCGACGCCGCCGCGTTCACCGACGCCAACCTCGCCACGTTCGACGCCCTGGTCTTCAACAACACCAACTCGCTCCCGACCTCGGGCGACCTGCTCAACGCCAGCCAGCGGGCCGCGCTGCAGACGTTCATCCGCAACGGCGGCGGCTGGGCCGGCCTGCACGCCGCCTCGGCGAGCGAGCGTGACTGGCCCTGGTACGAGGGCCTGGTCGGCACGATCTTCGACTACCACCCCGACTTCTCCTCCACCGGCGGCACCTTCCCCGGCCGGGTGAAGGTGCTCGACCGGGCGCACCCCTCCACCCGCAACCTGCCGGAGCTCTGGGAGCAGAGCGAGGAGTGGTACAACTGGCGGACCAACCCGACCGGCAACGTGCACACCCTCGCGCAGATCAAGGTGCGCGACGGGATCAACGGGCTGGACGAGGGCGTCGACCACGCGTACTCCTGGTGTCAGCGCTACGACGGCGGCCGGTCCTGGTTCACCGCCGGCGGGCACGCCAGCTCCCAGTTCAGCAGCGCGACGTTCCTGGAGCACCTGCGCTACGGCATCGAGTGGGCGGCCGGCGCTGTCGCCGGCGACTGCTCGGCCACCAGGACCAGCAACTTCGAGCGGGTGGGGCTGGTCACCGAGAACCTTGCCGACCCCTTCGAGTTGGCCGTCGGCCCGGACCGGAAGGTCTACTACATCCAGCGCACCGGCGCGCTGAAGGTGGTCAACTCCGACACCCTCCAGGTCACCACACTGCTGGACTTCGCCTACACCTCGGCGATGACCGACCAGTCCGACGGGCTGCTCGGGATGACCCTCGACCGCAACTTCGCGAGCAACGGCTGGATCTACCTGCTCTGGTCGGACAAGACCCTCAAACAGCTCAACCTGTCCCGGTTCACTGTCGCCAACAACAGCGTCGCGCTCTCCTCGGAGAAACGCCTGCTGGCCATCCCCACCTACCGGGGCGAGGGTCGGGCCAACTCGCACATGGGCGGTTCGCTGGCCATGGACGCGGCCGGGCGGCTCTACGCGGCGATCGGCGACAACACCGACCCGTTCGCCTCCAGCGGCTACACGCCCGTCGACGAGCGGGCCGGCCGCGCCGCCTGGGACGCCCAGGGCACCGCCGGCAACACCAACGACCTTCGCGGCAAGATCCTGCGGATCACCCCACAGGCCGACGGTACGTACACAGTGCCGAGCGGAAACCTCTTCCCGGCCGGCACCGCGAAGACCCGCCCGGAGATCTACGCGATGGGCATGCGCAACCCGTTCCGGATCACCGTCGAGCCGCAGACCAACGCGGTGCTGGTGGCCGACTACGGCCCGGACGCCCGCACCGCCGATCCCAACCGTGGCCCGGAGGGGACTGTCGAGTTCAACCGGATCACCGGTGCCGGCAACTACGGCTGGCCGTACTGCGTGGGCAACAACATCCCGTTCAACGACTACAACTTCGCCACCAGCACCTCCGGGGCGAAGTTCAACTGCGCCGCGCCGGTCAACAACTCGCCCAACAACACGGGCCTGACCACCCTGCCGGCGTCGAAGTCCGCGCTGGTCTGGTACGCGTACTCGGCCTCCACCCAGTTCCCCGAGGTCGGCACCGGCGGCGGCGGGCCGATGAGCGGCCCGGTCTACGACTACGACCCGGCCAACACCCGCACCACGAAGTTCCCCGAGTACTTCGAGGGCAAGTGGATCACCTATGAGCTGACCCGCAAATGGTTCAAGACGCTGTCGATCCACAAGACGGCGCAGACCTTCAGCAACGCGCGCTTCGGCCCCACCGCCGTGGGTGACCTCCAGTCGATCAACGGGATCTTCGGCAACATGAGCTGGATCCAGCCCTTCGAGGCAGAGTTCGGCCCGGACGGCTCGCTCTACGTCATCGACTTCGGCGAGGGCACCGGCAGCGGGCGCGGCGGCAGCAACGCCGGCGCGGGCATCTACCGCATCGACTACGTCGCCAACGGGCGGCCACCTGCCGTGAAGATCGCCGCCACCCCGGACAGCGGGCGCACCCCACTCGCCGTGACGTTCTCCTCGGCCGGGTCATCCGCCGGTGACGGTTCGGCGCTCAGCTACGCCTGGGACTTCACCAACGACGGCAGCACCGACTCCACAGCGGCCAACCCGAGCCACACCTACTCGACCGCCGGCAGGCACACCGCCCGGCTGACCGTCCGCAACAGCGGCAACGGGTTGACCGCCACCGCGGTCACCGAGGTGGTGGTCGGCAACACCCGGCCCACGGTGACCATCACCGTGCCGGACGGGGGCTTCTTCGACTTCGGCGACAAGATCCCATACACGGTGACCGTCACCGACCCAGAGGAGACCACCATCGACTGCTCGAAGGTCACCGTGCAGACGCAGCTCGGTCACGACTCGCACGCCCATCCGCTGGACGTCTACACCGGCTGCTCGGGGCTGCTCGCCACCGAGGCCGACGCCGGTGACGGGCACGGGCCAGGGCAGAACCTCTACACCGTGGTCACCGCGCAGTACACCGACGGCGGCGCGGCCGGCGGCGTACCGGCACTGACCGGCTCGACCCGGGCCCAGTTGCAGCCCAAGAGCAAGGAGGCCGAGCACTTCACCGCCCAGTCCGGCATCATCGTGAACGACCGGGCGACCGCCCGCGCCGGCAAGCGGCTCGGCGAGGTCGACCACAACGACTGGGTGGCGTACGGACCGGTGGACCTGCGCAACGTCGGCTCGGTGACGCTCGGCGTGACCAACGGCGGGCTCGGCGGCACCATCGAGCTGCGGACCGGCTCCCCCACCGGCACCCTGGTCGGCGCGGCCACCATCGGCTCGACCGGCGGGTGGGACAACCTGGTGTCGCCCACCGTCACGCTCACCAACAAACCAGCCGGCACCACCACCCTCTACGCGAAGTTCGTCAACGCCGCCCAGGTCGGCGGCACCCCGGACCTGCTGTCGCTGGACTGGCTGCGGTTCAACGGCGCCGGGGTCAAACAGGAACCGGGCGGGACGCTCTCCCTCACGGCCAACCCGGCCAGCGGCACCGCGCCGCTGACCACCACGCTCACCGCCACCGCGACAGCGCCGTCCGGGCAGAGCATCACCGACTACGCGTGGGACTTCGGTGACAACAGCACCATCACGCACGGGGCGACGCTGCGATCGACCGCCCACAGCTATCCCCGCAAGGGGACCTTCACCGCCCGGGTCACGACCACCTACACCAGCGGGGAGACCCGCTCGCTCAACCTGACCATCACGGTCAACTGATGATCGAGCGGTGGCGGGCAGGGATCGACCTGTCCGCCACCGCCGGGCCCAAGGCCAAGAGGGGTCTGCTTGCGAGTCGCCGAGCCTATCGGTCAGCCGGCGCTGCACGTCGGCGACGACCTGCTCGGCATCCCAGATCGCGGTGCGCGGCAACCGTTGCGATGGCGGCTGCCGGTATCCGGCCAGCCCCGCCAACTGCCAGCAGGTCCTGCGCTCGGCCTGCGACAACAAACCAGCCACGACGGCCCGCGCCGCCAGCCGTTGTTCGCTCCAGACCATCCTCGAACACCAACTGCCGCCGGGCAGGGTTTACGCTGTGGCTCACAGTCACTGCATGATCTTCGGCTTCCTCACACCATCGATGATCATGCAAGGAGCCGTGCTCAATTGAGGCACCGCACCGGAGGCGACGTGGCGAACCAGTTCCAGAAAGCTATGCGGTTGATGCGCAGCAACGACGCACAGACCCAGGAGGACGGGTTCCACCAGCTGCGGCCCCACGTCGTGCAGCACCTCGACGAGCTGATCATCGAGTTCAACCGCGAGACTGCCCATGGCCTGCGCTGCTGGTTACTCGAACTGATCGGTGAAGCCCGCGCCGAACAAGCCCTGCCTGTGCTCATCGACCAGCTCCACGGCGACGACGAATCGCTGCGGTTCTGGGCTGTCAGAGGCCTCGAACGGCTCGACACCAAACAAGCACGTCGCGGGCTGTACCAGGCCCGCACTACCGGCTTGATCCCCTGACCCGCGAAGCCAGATCGCGAAGCGTCACTGGAGTACCAGGCCGTGCTTCTGAAGTGCTCGTGTTGGGCCTACTCGCAACGGTGGGTAGCCTGCCGGCATGGCGAAGGTTGTCACCTACCTGGAGATGAATACCGCCAAGGACCTGCGACCTGGGAAGGTGGTGCCGGACCTTTTCCTACGGCGCGTTGACGGTGGCCTGCCGCTCGTGCGTGCCACCACTGCTCAGGTCGGAGGCCCGTACGGGTGGCGGAGTGCGTCTCGCACGAATGAAGAGTGGCAGGAGTTGATGCAGTGTCGTCCGCTGCGCCAATACTGGCTCATCGCTCTGAAGGACGAGACCGTGGGGGTTGCAAATTTGGAACCCCAGCCTCACGGAGATGTGGAGATCACCACCTTTGGGCTGTTGCCCGAATATGTCGGGAGGGGTCTCGGTGGCCATGCGCTGACGCTGACCATCCGGCAAGCATGGGACAGTGAGGCCGTGGAGTCTCCGGCTGTACGCAGGGTTTGGCTGCACACATGCTCGTTGGACCATCCGAATGCACTACGCAACTATCAGCGACGCGGCTTGACTGCCTATCGCACGGAGGTCGAAGCCGAGTAATAGTCACGCCAACGAACCCGACTCGAAGACGATTCGCCTACTGTCGTTGCCGTACTAGGCTTCCGCCATGCTGATCATCGATGGCGCGGGCCGGTGGACTGCACCCGCCGGGGCCGCCAACGACTGGGTCGAACAGCTGAGAGTGCCGGACCTGTCGGTGGGGACGTACTGCATCCCGGCGGGCGGTTTCGACGCCCAGAGCCCGCACACCGAGGACGAGATCTACGTGGTCACCGCGGGGCGGGCCCGGATCGTGACCCCGGACGGTGCCGCCGAGGTGGGCCCGGGGTCGGTGATCTTCGTGCCGGCTGGCGAGGAGCACCGGTTCGACGAGGTGACCGAGGACCTGGCGCTGCTGGTGGTGTTCGGCCCGGCGTACGGCTCGCGCGCTCCGGCTCCGCGAGCCGAGTAGGGCGGACGGGTCGCCAGCCCGGAGGTCGACGTCTGTCGTGAGTGGACCCAACGAGTGGGGAGGTGGCCACCCGAGGGCGAGCAGGTAGATGTCCAGGCGTCGGGCCTGGCAGCCGCCCCGGTCAGTTGCGGGGCCAGACCTGGACCGGCACGTGCGGGAGGGCCACGGTCAGGAACTGTTCCGTGCGGCGGTCGCGCAACACGCAGTCCGGCCAGGTGTCCAGCACCTCCGGCAGGGTGCGGTGTCCAAGGGCCAGTTGGAGCAGGGCACCCGGTCGCCCTCCATTGTCGTGCCGTGTCTCCCGTGGGTTCAGATACGGGTTCGCCCTCCACAATGGTTGCACGCTCGAACCATCTGGTTGTACCGTCGAACCATGCAGCCTGGCGAGATCGACGCGGCGCAGGAGGCCCTGATGCGGTTCGTCCGCAACTTCGGCCTCCACCAGCCCGACCGGACTCCCTGCGGGCAGCCACTGCCGGTCTCGGAGGCGCACGCCATGGTGGAGATCGCCCGGGAGGCGCAGATCCGGCAGGTGGAGCTGGCTCGCCGACTGCGTCTGGAGAAGAGCACCGTCAGCCGGCTGGTCACCAACCTGGTCAACAGGGGCTGGGTGCACCGGGAGACAGCCGAGGGCGACGGTCGTGGCGTTCTGCTCCTGCTGACGGCCGCGGGCACCACCGCCGCCGCCCGGCAGGCCGACGCCCGCCGGGACCGGCTCACCACCCTGCTCGATCGCGTCCCCGACGACCAGCGCGCGGCAGTGGTGCGTGCGCTCCAGACCCTCGCGGAGGCCACCAATGAACCGTCCTGACCGCCCTCGTGCCCATCGGGCCCTGCTCCTGGCGGTCGTCGCTGCCACCGCGCTCAGCGGCGGCTGCGCCGACGACCCGGCACCGTCGACACCGACGGCCAGCTCCAGCCGACAGGCCGACGTCGCCGAGCGAGGCGCGTCCGTCATGCCGTTCGATCTGGATCGCACCACGCACCGCTTCACCAAGACCGACACCGGTGGCGTGCAGACCGTGGTCGCCGACGACCGCCAGGACACCACCCAGATCACTCTTGTCCAGCAGCATCTGACCGCCGAGGTCGAGCGGTTCCGGCGTGGCGACTTCGGCGATCCCGCCCGCATCCACGGCACCGAAATGCCCGGCCTGGCAGCGCTTCAGGCACACGACGGGCGGATCACCATCGAGTACGCGACCACACCCGACGGCGCACAGGCCACCTACACCACCGACGACGCCGCGCTCCGCGATGCCCTGCACCACTGGTTCGACGCACAGGTCAGCGACCACGGCGAGCACGCCACCCGCTAGGCGACACCGTCGCCCGCCCGGGCCGCGTGTCCTCGCCGCCGCCAGAGCACGGTGCACCCCACGGCCAGGGCCAGCCCGAGCAGCGGCGCGACGCCGACCCCGGCGAGCGTGCAGGCCACCGCCAGCAACGCGGCCGGCACCCAACACCAGGCGGGCACGGTCCGCGGCACACGACCGCGCCGACGGGCCGCGGCTTCCACGGCCATCGGCACCACCAGCACCGGCAGCGCGGCGGCCAGGAGCGTCAACCAAGGCAGCACGAGGCGGTCGAAACGCGCCACCGCCAGCACCCCGCCGAGGACCGCGACGACCAGCATCGCCGTACGAGCCGGCACGCGGGGGGCCAGGCCACGGATCGCCAGCGCCCCGGAGTACGTGGTGGTCAACGCGGCGGCGAAGACCGCCACAGCGACGAACAGATTCGCGTACGCGGCCAGCCCCGAGCCGGCGGCCAGCAACGCGACCACGTCGGCCGAGCCGGTCCGCAGCCACAGCCCGGCGCCGGCGATCACCCCGAGCAGCGCGGGCCCGATCAGCAGCCCCACGCACCAGGCCAGGTCCCGCCGCCGGGCGAGGCCGACGCTGAAGTCCGACGCGCGCAGCGCGAACACCGCCGCGTAGCCGATCAGCGCGGCGGCGTCGGCGAGCCCACCGGCGGCGAGGCGAACCGGCGCACCGGGTGGCGGCAGCACCGTCAGGCACCAGCCGACCAGGACCACCGCGCTGAGCGTGGTGAGCACGGCGACCCGGTTGCCGAGCCGGGCCGGCCCCCAGGAGACGGCCAGCACCGCCACCTCCAGCAGCACCGGCCCGGCCCAGCCCGGCAGGTCCGTCAGGGCGGCCAGGGAGGCCCCGCCGAGCCCGACGTTGAACCCGTTCCAGCCGACCATCGACACGGCCAGCACCGCCGCCAGCAGCAGCCGTGACGTGTTGCCCAGGTAGGCGGGCAGCACCGCGGTCAGCGTTCCACCGTCGCCGAGCGGCCGGCGCAGGCCGATCCGGCCCTGCCCCCAGAGCAGCGCCGTCATCAGCACCCCGCCGACCAGCAGCCCGGCGACCGGCATCGCGCCGCCGTGCCGGGCCGCCATCGCCGCGCCGAGCACCAGCGTGGCGGGCGCGGTGCCGATGCCCAACCACGCGCCGACCGCCGCCGGCCAACGCCGCTCGGCAGTCTCAGACAACGTGGCGCAGGTAGCCGGCTATCGCCGCGTCCAGCACCTCCGCGCCCGGCCGCGCCCACACCTCGGCGGAGAAGACCTCCACCTCGATCGGGCCGCCGTAGCCGGCCGCGTCGACCGCCTCGCGCAACCGGCGCAGCTCGATGCACCCGTCGCCGGGCAGCGCTCGCCCGAGCAGCACCCCCTCGGGCAGCGGTGTCACCCAGTCGCAGACCTGGAACGCGGCGATCCGGGAGCCCGCCCGCGCGATCTGCGCGTACACCGTGTCGTCCCACCAGACGTGGTACGCGTCCACGACCACGCCGACCACCGTCGGGTCGAACCGCTCGGCTATGTCCAGGGCCTGACCGAGGCTGGCGATCACGCAGCGGTCGGCGGCGAACATCGGGTGCAGCGGCTCGATCGCCAGGCGTACGCCGGCGGCCTCGGCATGCGGGGCCAGCTCACCGATCGCGTCCGCGACCCGCTGCCGGGCACCGTCGATGTCCCTGCTGCCCGGCGGCAGCCCACCGGACACCAGCACCAGCTCCGGGGCGCCCAGCGTGGCCGCCTCCTCGATGGCCAGCAGGTTCTGCGCGCGCCAGTCGTCGGTGGAGAAGAAGCCGCCCCGGCACAGCGAGGTGACGGTGAGACCGGCGTCGCGGACCAGCTTCGCGGACCGGGCCAGCCCATGGTCGGCGACCGGCTCCCGCCACAGCCCGACGCCGGGCACCCCGGCGGCCACGCAGCCGGCCACCACGTCGGGCAGCGGCCACCGCTGGGCGGTCGCCTGGTTGAACGAGAAGCGCGCGAGGCTCTGTGGGCTTGTCGTTCGCGACTGCGGGGCTCGCAGGACCGGCTCACTCCTCGCGCTCACTGCTCCACCCCCGCCACCGTGAACAGCGCCCGGGCGCGGGAGGCGGCCAGGTCGGCGTCCGGCAACAGCCCCGCCGCGTCGGCCAGGGTGAGCAGCGTGGCCAGATGTGCCGGGGACCGGCCGGACTGCGCGCCGCCGACCATGGTGAAGTGGTCCTGGTGCCCGGCAAGCCAGGCCAGGAAGACGATCCCTGTCTTGTAATGCCAGGTCGGGGCCGCGAACAGGTGCCGGGCCAGCGGCACGGTCGGCGCGAAGATCTCGTCGTACGCCGCCAGGTCGCCCCGGTCCAGGGCGGCCAGCGCGGCGACGGCGGCCGGTGCGATGGCCGCGAACACCCCGAGCAGCGCGTCGGAGTGCCCCACCTCGTCGCCCCGGATCAGGTCCGGGTAGTGGAAGTCGTCACCGGTGTAGAGGCGTACCCCGGCGGGCAGTCTGCGGCGCAACGCGACCTCCCGGCCGGCGTCGAGCAGCGACACCTTGATGCCGTCCACCTTCGACTGATGTGCCTTGATCAGCTCGACGACCGTGTCGGCGGCCAGGTCCAGGTCGACCGCACCCCAGTAGCCGGTCAACGCCGGGTCGAACATCGGGCCTAGCCAGTGCAGCACCACCGGCTCGTCGGCGGCGCTCAGCAGCTCGTCGTACACCCGGAGGTAGTCCTCCGGGCCGCGCGCCGCGGCGGCCAGGTGTCGGCTGCACATCAGCACCGGCTGGGCGCCGGCCGCGCGTACGTCGTCGAGCTGCTCCAGGTACGCGGCGGTGACCGCCGCCAGGGTGGCCGGGCCAGCGGGCAGCTGATCCGTGCCGACCCCCGCGACGATCAACCCGCCCGCCGCGCGGGCCTCGGCGGCACTGCGGCGGATCAGCTCCCGGGTCGCCGGGTAGTCCAGCCCCATCCCCCGCTGGGCGGTGTCCATCGCCTCGGCGACCCCCAGCCCGTACGACCACAGGTGCCGCCGGAAGGCGAGGGTGGTGTCCCAGTCCACCGTCGCCGGGGCGCCCGGCACGTTCTCCGCGGTCGGGTCGGCGACGACGTGCGCTGCCGCGTACGCGATCCGGCTGGTCGCCGGCGCGGCCGGGCGGGCGAAGCCGCTCCCCCCGGCCAGCCGGTGCCGTCGCCCGCCCGGCAACACCACCTCGGCGGTCATGAGCGCAGCTCCGGCACCTCGATGCGACCACCCTCGCGGGCGGAGCGCAGCCCCAGCTCGGCGAGCTGCACACCGCGTGCGCCGGCCAGGAAGTCCCACCGGAACGGCTCACCGGCCACGACGTGCCGCAGGTACGCCTCCCACTGCACCTTGAAACCGTTGTCGAACTCCTCGTTGTCGGGCACCTCGACCCACTGGGCCCGGAAGTCCTCGGTGGCCGGCAGGTCCGGGTTCCACACCGGCTTCGGGGTGACCGCCCGGTGCTGCACCCGACAGTTGCGCAGGCCGGCGATGGCGCTGCCCTCGGTGCCGTCGACCTGGAACTCCACCAGCTCGTCGCGGTACACCCGCACGGCCCAGGACGAGTTGATCTGCGCGATGATGCCGCCGTCGAGTTCGAAGATCCCGTACGCGGCGTCGTCCGCGGTCGCCTGGTAGACCTGACCGGTCTCGTCGACCCGTTGGGGCACGTGGGTGGCGGTCACGCAGGACACGGCGGTGACCCGGCCGAACAGCTCCTCCAGCACGTAGTGCCAGTGCGGGAACATGTCGGAGGTGATGCCGCCGCCGTCCTCGGTCCGGTAGTTCCACGACGGACGCTGAGCGGGCTGCCAGTCGCCCTCGAAGACCCAGTAGCCGAACTCACCGCGCACCGAGAGGATCCGGCCGAAGAAGCCGCCGTCGATGAGGCGCTTGAGCTTGCGCAGGCCGGGCAGGAAGAGCTTGTCCTGCACGACACCGGTGCGTACGCCGGCCGCGTCCGCCGCCCGGGCCAGGTCGAGCGCGGCGGCGGTGTCCTCGGCCAGCGGCTTCTCCGTGTAGATGTGCTTGCCGGCCTCGATGGCCTGCCGGATCGCCTTCTCCCGCTGCTGGGTCACCTGGGCGTCGAAGTAGATCTCGACGTCGTCGCGGGCCAGCGCCGAGGTCAGGTCGGTGGTCCAGTCGGTCAGGCCGTGCCGCTCGGCGAGCTCCCGGAGTTTCGTCTCGTTGCGCCCGACCAGGACTGGCTCCGGCCAGATGGTCGTGCCGTCGGCCAGCGCCACGCCGCCGGATTCGCGGATGGCCAGCAGCGAGCGGACGAGGTGCTGGCGGTAGCCCATCCTTCCGGTCACTCCGTTGACGATGATGCCGATCGACCTGCGGGTCATGGTGTTCCTTCCGTCGTGCTGGTCGTGCCGATCCGCGCTCAGTGGTTGGCGGCCGCGCTGCCGAGCAACCCACGCAGGTCGGTGGCGAGGCGGTCGAAACGGGGGTCCGACATCACCTGCGCGTAGTCGCGGTGCGCCGGCAGCTCGACCGGAAAGGTGCGGATGATCCGGCCGGGCCGGGCGCTCATCACCACGACCCGGGTGCCGAGGAAGACCGCCTCGGCGATGGAGTGGGTGACCAGCACCACAGTGGTGTCGGTCTCCCGCCAGATCCGGTGCAGTTCGGCATTCATCTGCTCGCGGGTCAGCGCGTCCAGGGCGCCGAACGGCTCGTCCATCAGCAGCACCGGTGGGGAGTGCAGCAACGCACGGCAGAGCGCCACCCGCTGCTGCATGCCGCCGGACAACTCGTGCGGCAGGGCCTTCTCGAAGCCGGTCAGGCCGGTCATCTCGATCAGCTCGTCGGCCCGACGGGACGCCTGGGCCCGGTCCATGCCGCGCATCTCGGCTTGGAGCAGGATGTTGGCCCGGGCGCCGCGCCACTCCAGCAGCGCGGCTTTCTGGAAGACGAAACCGATCTCCTTCTGTGGGCCGCGTACCGGGCGCTGCAACAGCGACACCGCACCGCTGGTCGGCTTGACCAACCCCGCGACGATCTTCAGCAGGGTGGACTTGCCGCAGCCGGACGGACCGACGATCGTCACGAACTCCCCGGGCTCGATGTCCAGTGAGACGTCGTCCAGCGCGGTGGTCTGCGACCGTCGGGAGGTGAACCGTACGGTCACCCCGGACATCCCGATGGCGGTGCCGGTGGCTGCCGGCGCGGCGGTCACGGCGTCACCCCTGCGCCGCGTACGAGGAGTCCCAGTACGCGTTGGGTGCCCCCGGGTCCTTCAGCTCCGCGTAACGGGACATCAGGTCGATGGTCTCGGTCCACTGGGCCTCGGTGTTCACTCCGGGCGGGCCTTCGGAGCCGAGCAGCGGCAGGTTGAGGGTGAGCTGCTTGGTGAGCACCTCGGGGGCGGGCTCGTTCTCGGCGAGGGCGACCATCGCGCTGACCGCTCCGGCCGGGTCTCGTGCGGCGTCGGCCCAGGACTTCTGGGTGGCACGGACGAACTTGCGGGCCAGCTCCGGGTCCTTCTGCAGGGTCTGGGTGTTGGCGATCAGCCCGGTGCCGAGCAGGTTCATGCCGTAGTCGGCGAAGAGCAGCACGTCGACCTTCTTGCCGGTCTTGCTCTCGATGGTCGGCGCCTGGTCGTGGAAGAAGCCCATGATGGCGTCGACCTTGCCCTCGGCCAGGGCGGCGATCTTGCCGGCGGCGTCCACGTTGACGACCTTGACCTCGTCCTTCTTGACGCCGTTCTTCTCCAGCCAGGCCGGGAAGGTCGCGTAGAGGGCGTCGCCGGGCGTGCCGCCGACGGTCTTGCCCTTGAGGTCGGCTGGGGTCTTGATGTTCTCCTCGGTGAAGAACTCCACCGAGGACGGGCCCTTCTCCAGGTACGCGCCGAGGCTGCGCACCGGCATCCCACTGGCCACCGACTTGAGCAGCACCGGGCTGTCCGCCCAGCCGAAGTCGGTCTGCTTCTGGGCGACCTGCTTGACCGTGTTGCCCGAGCCGTTGCCGGGCAGGATCTTCAGGTCGATGCCCTCGGCGGAGTAGTAGCCCTTCTGCAGGCCGTAGTAGAACGGCGCGTGCTCGCCGTAGGGCACCCAGTTGAGGGTGAGGGTGACCTGTTTGCTGCCGTCGGCGCCGGTCTTGCCGGCGGAGTCGTCCCCGCCGCAGCCGGTGGCGGCGAGGAGCAGGGCTGCGGTGGCCAGGATGGTGGTGGCGGTGCGTTTCATCGGTGCCTCCGTGATGGGGTCGGTCAGGAGGTGGTGAGGGACACGCCGGCGCGGCGGCTGGCATGCCACGGGATGAGCAGTGCCTCGGCGATCTCGACCAGGACGAACAGGACGATGCCGATGGCGGACATCAGGATCAGGTCGGCGAACAGCAGCGGGGCGTCGAGGTTGCCGTTGGCCAGCAACAGGACGTAGCCGAGCCCTTCGCTGGCGCCCACGAACTCACCGACCACGGCGCCGACCACCGCGAGGGTGACGGCCACCTTCAGGCCGGCCATCAGGTGCGGCAACGCGTTCGGGAAGCGGATCTTGCGGAAGGTGCGCCACGGCCCCGCGCCCATCGTGGCGGCGAGGTCGAGCAGTTCCGGGTCGGTGGAGCGCAGCCCGGCCACGCCGGAGATGACCACCGGGAAGAACGCGATGAGCACCGCCAGGATGATCTTCGGGGTGAGGCCGAGACCGAACCAGACCACCAGGAGTGGCGCGATGGCGATCTTCGGGATGACCTGTGCGAACAGGACGATCGGATAGAGCGCCTTGTCGAGGGTGCGGGAGTAGGCGATGGCCACCGCGGTGGCCAGACCCAGTGCGGCGGCCAGCACGAAGCCGAGCACCGTCTCGTAGAGGGTGACGACTGTGTGTCGGGCCAGCTCGGACCACTGACCGGTCATCGTCTCCCAGACCTGGGCGGGTGTGGGCACCAGGTAGTTCGGGACGTACTCCTGCGCGGCCACGAACCACCACGCGGCGAAGACGACGGCGAGCAACAGCGCCGGACGCCAGAGCGAGTCGGCGAAGGCCGCCGCCCGGCGACCGAGCGTCGGTCGGGGTGGTCGGCCGCCGGTTCCGGGCGGTCGGCCCGCCACTGTGGACCGGCCCGGATCCTCGGCGGGTGTCGACGTTGCCGAGGCGAGCGACGCCGCAGCCGCCGGATCACCGCCCGCCGCCTCGGCGGCGGCCTGCCGGCCCGCCGTGTCCAGAGAGTTCTCGGTCACGCGGAACCTCCTCGGGGCCCGGCACGGCACCGATTTGACGGGCCGTTCGGCGGATCAGGCAAACGCTTTCCTGGAGCGTAGGCGGCGCCCTCACGCCGGGCAAGGCCTTTCCTCGATCTGTTTCCACCGATGCCTGGTGACCCAACAACTGTCCCGAAGGGACGGTCAGACGGCCGCCGGGTAGGTGTCCAGCAGGCCGCACATGCCGAGCCGACCCCGCTCGACCGGCTCGTCCACCGCGTACACCCCGGCCTCGGCCAGATAGCGGGGATCGCCTCGCTCCAAGGCGTCGAGCTGGCTGTCGGTGCTGGCGGCGGCCCGGCCCGCGCCGGCCTCCCATCGCTGCCGCCACCGCGCCAGCAGCGGCTGGCGCAGGGCGACCGCGGCGGCGTGGAAGGCGGCCAGCGCCGCCGGCCCGCCGGACCGCAGCGCCTGGAAGCCGGTCACCGCCAGATCCCGCCTGCGGTACGCGGCCCGCACGTCCGCGCCCGGCGCTCCCCCATCGGGTAGCGCGACCGCCGCGGCGTACGCGCCCGGATCGGCCAGCACGTCGGGAGGGAAGGTCAGCACCGCGTCGCCGGCCTCGGGCAGGCCGCTGTTCTGCATGAGCACCACGATGCTCAGCCCCCCGGTGTTGACCAGACGGTGCACGGTGCCCGGCTCGAACCAGACCACCACCCCCGGCCGCAGGGCTGTCTCCCGGAAGCCGGCGGTCGTCAGGGTCTGCACCGCGCCCTCGCCGTCGGTCACCACGTACCCCTCGGTGCAGCACAGGTGCACGTGCGGCGTGCCGCCGACCAGGCCATCCGGGGCGACGGTGTCGTAGACACGCAGCCGGGAGACCCCGACCCCGCCGGGCAGCGGGGCCGGCCCGTCAGGCATCGAAGGACTCCTCGGCGAAGCGATCGGACATGGCCGGGCCTCCCTGCGGGAAAGGGCTTTCTCTGCGGTACCGTGACGCTAGCCGGCACGGCGAAATGCCGTCAACAGACCAAGGGGGCGGGCCATGGCGACTCTGTCCGATGTGGCACGTCGCGCGGGCGTCTCCCCCGCCACCGCCTCCCGCGTCATCAACGGCAGCAGCAAGCCGGTCACCGACGAGCTGCGTGAGCGGGTGCTCGCCGCCGTCGCCGAGTTGCAGTACGTGCCGAATGCCCATGCCCAGCTGCTGGCCCGCTCGCACCGCAGCGCCGTGGGTGTGATCGTGCACGACGTCTCCGACCCGTACTTCGCCGAGATCACCCGTGGGCTGCAACGCGTCGCCACTGACCAGGGGCGGCTGCTGATGATCTGCAACAGCTACCGGGACCCGGACCGCGAGCTGGAGTACGTGGAGCTGCTGCGCGGCCACCAGGTGGCGGCACTGATCCTGGCCGGCTCCGGCTACCACGACGAGGCGTTCACCCGGCAGCTCAACGAGAAGCTCGCCGCGTACGAGGCCACCGGCGGGCGGGTGGCGGTGATCGGCCGGCACGAGCACTCCGGCGACGCGGTGATGCCGGACAACCGGGCCGGCGGCTACCTCGCCGGGCGGGAGCTGTGCGGGCTGGGGCACCGGGCGATCGGGGTGGTCGCCGGCCCGCGGATCCTGACCACCACGACCGACCGGCTGGCCGGCCTCCGGCAGGCCCTCACCGAGCAGGGCCGCGAGCTCCCGGAACGGCGCATCCGGTACGCGGAGTTCGACCGCGACGGCGGCGCGGAGGCCACTGCCCGACTGCTCGACGCCGACCCGGAGCTGACCGCGATCGTGGCGCTCAACGACTCGATGGCCATTGGCGGGCTCGCCACCCTCCGCGCGCGCGGGCTGGCCGTACCGCAGCAGATCTCCGTGGTGGGTTTCGACGACATGCCGATCGCCCGGGATGTGACCCCGGCGCTGACCACCGTGCGCCTGCCGCTGGTCGACATGGGGGTGCGCGCGATGTCCCTGGTGCTGGGTGCCGGGGCGCCGGCACCACGGGTCGAGGTGCTCCCCGCCGAGCTGGTTCGCCGCGACACCGCCGGTCCCGCCCCGCATTCCTCCCCCGCCACCGCCGCGTCGGCGCCGCGTGCCCGACGGGGTGACGCGAAGTCGTGACCGGCGCCAGCCCCACCCAGCGTGCCCTCCGGCCGGACGAGGTGGCGTACCTGCTCCGCGCGTCGCTCGGGTCGCACGTCCAGGTCAGGGACTCCAGTCCACTGGACGGCGGCGGGTACGCGACCGTCTGGTGGGCGCTGCTCGACGACGACCGCCGGGTGGTGCTGAAGCTGGCCCCGCCGACCGGGACGCCACTGCTGCGCTACGAGCGCGGGCTCTGCGCGGCCGAGGCCCGCTACTTCCACCTCGTCGCCGAGCGTGCGCCGCAGGTGCCGGTGCCCGAGGTGCTGCACCACGGCACCGACCCCGCGTACGGCGAGTGGTTGGTCACCGCGATGCTGCCCGGCCGGTCGCTGGTCGACCTGGTCGAGGGTGGTGTCGACGACGGCCCGGCGCGATACGACCTCGGGGTCGCCCTCGCCGCGTTGCACCAGGTCACCGGCGACCGGTTCGGGTACGACGACGACCGTCCCGGCGCGTCGACCTGGCGGGCCGCGTTCACGGCGATGCTCGATGCGCTGCTCGCCGACGCGACCGACTGGAACGTCCGGCTTCCGGTCACCCCGGCACGCCTGCACGCGCTGGTGCAGCGGCACGCCGCCGTGCTGGACGAGGTGCGCCGGCCGGCATTGCTGCACTTCGACTGCTGGGACGGCAACGTGCTGGCCGCGCCCGACCCGGACGGCCGGTGGCGGCTGCGTGGCCTGGTGGACGGCGAACGGTTCCTCTATGGCGATCCACTGCTGGACCTGGTCTCGCCACTGCTCTTCCGGCGTGTGGAGGAGGAACCGGAGCATCCCCTGCTGCGTGGCTACCAGGCCACCGCCGCCGAGCCCCTGCTGCTGGACGCCTCCGCGCGCCGCCGGTTGGGTCTCTACCGGCTGCACCTGTACCTGCTGATGACTGTGGAAATGCCCAGCCGCGGCATGACCGTTAGCACCCACGCGGGGCGGCATGCCCGGGTGGCAGGTCTGCTCGACGAGGAGATCGCCGCGCTCGCCTCGGCCTGACGGCCGGCGCGGGTGGCGCCCGACGCGTGGTCGGACGCCACCCGCCCTCGGTCAGGGCAGGTCGATCGGGCGCAGCACCCGGTCCACCGAGTGCGCGATCTGCCGGTTGCCCTTGTTGACGTCGAAGGTGACGACGCGGGCGTCCCGGTCGTTGGTGTCAGCGTCGATCAGGCGCACCTGGCGGAAGAAGTACAGGTAGGTGCGCACGTCGACCTCGACGGTCGAGCCGAGCGCGGTGCTCAGGTCCGTGCCGTCGGCCCGGACCGCCGTCTTGCGATCGATGGTGGCGCCCGGCACCACGTGGTAGAGCAGCACCGATTCGACGGTGTCGATGCCCAGCCCGGCGACGGCGGAGAAGGCCGCGCTCTCGCTCGGCAGCTTCTTCGCCTCCGTGATCTCGCGTACCAACTGCTGGAAGGCCGCATCGGTGGGGATGAACGCGGTCAGTGCGACAGTGCCGTCGGTGAGCACCTTGACCGGCGAGTTCGGCTTGGCCTCCAGCACGGCCAGCACGGCCGCGGTCAGCACGTCGAAGTCCCGCGAGTTGCGGTCGAAGCCGCTGGTGTCCTTCGTGAGCACAGCGGCGAGTGAGGTCGTGCCGAGCGGCTTGGCCTTGCCGGTCGCCTGAGCGGCCGGCACAGCGATGGCCGTGGTGGCCAGCGCGGTGGCCATGGCGCCCACCGCCATCCTGGCGGCGAGTCGTGCGATCTTCATCAGCGGGCCTTTCGTCGAAGCGTCGGATCCGTGACGTCTCGTCACGACCCATGCTTCGCACCGGGACCGCTGCTCGGATGCACCCGGGGATAACCGATTGTCCGGGGCTCGTCGCGGGCTTAACCTCCCCCGGTGCTGATTCGGGAGTTCGTCGACCAGGACTGGTCGCAGGTGTGGCCGATCATCGAGGGGGTGATCGGGGCACAGGAGACCTTCACCTACGACCCGGCGATGACCGCCGAGCAGTCGTACGGCACGTGGGTCGAGGTGACACCAGGTCGGACGGTCGTGGCGGTGGACGGCGAGCGGGTGCTCGGCACCGCGAAGATGGGCACCAACCGGCCCGGGCCGGGCGCGCACGTGTCGACCGCGAGCTTCATGGTCGCCGCCGACGCGCGGGGCCGGGGCGTGGGCACCGCGCTGTGCCGCGATGCCCTGACCTGGGCCCGCGAGCAGGGGTACGCCGGCATGCAGTTCAACGCAGTGGCGGAGAGCAACCGGTCGGCGGTGGAGTTGTACCGGCGGGAGGGCTTCGCGGTGGTCGGCACGGTGCCGGGCGCGTTCCGCCATCCCGCTCTCGGCCGGGTCGGGCTGCACGTCATGTACCAGGAGTTCTGAGCGGCCGAGTCGCGCGGACGCCCCGAACGCGGCTGGCGGATGGGATGTGCTGCTCGGTGCCTGTCGAGCTGCCCCATTCGTGGGGCGGGACTCCCGGTCGGCGGTCGCCTCGGTCCGCGCCCGGCGGGGGCGGCATCCGGGAGACGGCAGGCGGCCTGCCTGACCATGCGGCGGCTACGGGCGTGGCTGCCCCACTGACGGGGCAGCTCGACAGGCACCGCGGGACATGTCGCCCGGAGCCACCGCCCAGGCGGAGTGCCGACTCACGCCGTCGAGGGATGGTCCGCCGGTGGCTGACCGGCCCCGCCCAGCACGACTGCGGCAGGCGGACGACGCGGCTCGGAGCCGGCGCGGCGGACCGGGCTGAAGAGGCCACCGACGGCTACCAGCAGGCACCCCGCTCCGGCCGCGAGCGTGACGGCCGCGACGCCGAACCGGGCGGCGGCCCAGGTCAGCACGACTGCGCCAGCCGGACCGAGCGCGTAGTGCGTGCTCCAGAACGCCGACGTGACCCGGCCGAGCAGGTGGTCAGGGGTGATCTCCTGGCGCAGCGACATCGAGCAGATGCCGCCGACGCTGAGGCAGCACAGGTACACGGCGGTCAGCGCGGTGACAGCGGGCACGCTCGTCGCGATGCCGACGCCCGCCACCGCGAACCCGCAGATCGCGTGGGCGCCGATCCACGTCGCGCCGAATCCGCGCCGTCGACGCAGCGGGGCCACCAGCAGCGCACCGGCGACTGTGCCCAGCGCCGCCAGGCCGAGCACCGTGCCGACGGTGCCCTCGGAGCCGCCGAGGTCGTGGGTGACGTGGTAGATCAGCACGTCGACGAAGCCGTAGGTCAGGAAGATGAACACCGACAGCAGGATGGTCAGCGCGCGTAGGACGGGCTGTCGCCACAGGAACCGCGCCCCGGCCAGGAACTCGGCCAGCGGCCGCTCCCGGGCCACCGCCGCGGCGCCGTCGGCCGGCGCGGGCCGCAGTCGGATCATCCACAGTCCCGCCGCGGAGAGCGCGAAACTCGCCGCGTTGACGGCGATGGCGGTCGACGGGCCGAAGCGGGCCGACACCACGCCGGCGAGCAGCGGCCCGAGGACGGCCGCCGCCGCGTACGTCGCCTGCAACCGACCGTTGGCCTCGGTGAGCCGATCACGATCGACGAGGTTGCGGACCGCGGTGACGGCGGCGACCTGGAACACCATGCCGGCGGCCTCGCAGATCGGCAGCACGACGAAGAGCAGCCACACCTGCGGGCCCGCCAGCCACGCCAGCGGCACCAGGCCGTAGAGCACCAGGCGGGTCAGGTCCGCCGCGATCATCAGCGTGCGGCGGTCGTACCGGTCGACCAGAACCCCGCCGAAGATCCCGGCGGCGACGGACGCCGCGCCCGCGACGGCCGTGAGCAGGCCCATCTGCGCCACCGACCCGGTCGCCTGGAGCACCAGCAGCGGCACCGCCAGGTACGCGAACGAGTCGCCGGCCGCCGAGAGCGACTGCGCGACCCAGTACGTGCCGAAGGTGCGGTCCCGCCACAGCGGAGGCCGGTCTGCGCCGGCAGGTCGGCTCATGCGGCCGAGGGTAGTACGCGTCGCCGATCCGGTTGGCCCGCACATGCGGGCACGGCGGCGGCCGCGGTAAGGATCCCGCGGCCGCCGCCGGAAAGCCCGAAACGGTCAGCCCTTGCGCAGCGGAGCGAGCGCGGAGCTCCAGGCGACCACCTGGTCGAGCGTGGTGGTCAGCGCGTCCTGCTGGAACTGGTTGGGCTTGAAGATGCTGAAGTTCTCGAAGTCGGTGAAGAGCGACAGCGCGACCTGCGAACGCACGTCGGCCATCTGAAGCTCACCGGAGATCAGACGCAGGTGCTCCACGGCACGCGCCCCGCCGACCGAGCCGTAGCTGACGAAGCCAACGGCCTTGTTGTTCCACTCGGCGTAGAGGAAGTCGATCGCGTTCTTCAGGGCGCCCGAGGTGGAGTGGTTGTACTCGGGGGTGACGATGATGAACCCGTCGTACGAAGCGATCGTCTCGGCCCAGCGCAGCGTGTGCGGCTGGGAGTACTGACCCATCGAGGGCGGGTACGCCTCGTCGAGGTGCGGCAGCTGGTAGTCGAGCAGGTCGATCAGCTCGTACTCCGCGTCGGAGCGCTGCTTGGCGATCTCCAGCACCCAGCGGGCGACGGCTTCCCCGTTACGCCCCGGACGGGTGCTTCCGAGGATGATCCCGATCCTGGTCATGTGTGGTGCCCTTCCAGAGGTCCTTGCCTGACGGCCAGAACGCTAACCGGTGCTTGATTGGTCAAGCAAATACTCTGGTTATGGTCGTAGTCACACGGAGGGTAACCATTTGCTCAGTCAAACAAGTATGATATGAGGATGTCCAACCCCTCCGCGCCGACGCCGCAACCCCTCAACCCTGACGAGGAGGCCCTGGTCCGCGCCCTGGGCCAGGTGATGCACGTGTTGCCCCGTGCGATCGACGCAGACATGGTCGGTGACCGTCAGTTACCACTCACGGAGTACACCGCCCTGATGAACCTGTCGGAGGCACCGGACCGGCGGATGCGCATGCACGAGCTCGCGGCGCTGTGCCATCTCTCGCTCAGCGGCATGACCCGCACGATCATCCGGTTGGAGACGCAGGGCCTGGTCAAGCGGGAACGGTGCGAGGAGGACGCCCGCGGCTGGAACGCCGTCCTCACCGACGCCGGCTTCGCCCGCCTCCAGGAGTCCTGGCCCAGTCACCTGGCCGCCGTACGCCGCCGGTTCCTCCAGCACTTCGAGGGCTTCGACCTGGCCCAGTTGGCCCGTGCGTTCCAGCGGGCCGGCACGGCGGAGCCGACCCGCTGAGAGCTCGTGGTCAGCGGGTCGGCGCGTGGGCCGCCAGCGGGTTGACGAGGGTGCCGACGAACTGGAGAGCCGCCGACGGGTCGGCCAGATCGACCATCTGCTGGTTGTTGCGTAGCTGGAGCCGGTTGAGGCAGGACAACGTGAACTCCGGGGCGAACAGGTCGTAGTGGCGGACCCGCTCGGCCAGGTGCGGCACCCTGTCGAAGTAGTCGGCCGCGCAGGCCGCGACCGTACGCCAGAAGTCGTCCTCGGCGAGCACGCCGGCCTCGACCAGGACCGCGTTGAGGTGACGCAGGAAGCAGTCCACCACGTCGGTGAAGATGGTCAGCAGCTTGGTGTCGTCGGGCACGTCGACCCGGATCCGCTCCACCTCGGCGGGCAGCTCGACGTCGGCGCTCATCACCGCGATCTCCTCGGCGATGTCCTTGAAGATCACCCGCTCGACCGTGTCGTGCTCGTCGAGGACCAGGATGACGTTCTCGCCGTGCGGCATGAACGCCAGGTCGTGGGCGTAGAAGCTGTGCAGCAGCGGGGTCAGGTAGGCGTCCAGGTAGCGACGCAGCCAGACCTCGGGAGCCAACCCGGACCGGGCGATCAGCTCCGCGGCCAGCGAGCCGCCGTCGTTGTCCACGTGCAGCAGCGCGGCCATGGTGGACAGTCGCCGCCCCGGCGCCAGGTCGGGCACCGGGCTCTCGCGCCACAGGGCGGCCAACATCTTCCGGTACGGGGAGGTGCGGTCGGTCGCCGCCTCGTACTGCCGGTGCCGGTAACCCACAGCGGCCCGTTCCCGGATCACGGTCAGGCCGGTGCCGGTCAGCACCTCGTCGCGCGCGATCAGGTCGGCCAGCCAGTCGTTGATCGCCGGGGTGGCCGCCATGTACGCGGCCGACAACCCCCGCATGAAGCCCATGTTCAGCACCGACAGCGCGGTCTTCACGTAGTGCCGGCTCGGCTCGCTCACGTTGAAGAAGGTGCGGATGGACTGCTGGGCGAGGTACGCGTCCGGTCCGGGGCCGAGGTGCACCAGCCGACGTTCGGCCAGCTCCCCGGCGAAGGTGACCGCCAGCTTGTTCCACCACTGCCACGGGTGCGCGGGGATCAGGTGGTAGTCGGCGAGGTCGAGGCCCAGGTCGGCCATCGTGGCCGCGAACCGGGCCCGGGTCTGCGCGTCCAGCTCGCTCTCGATCAGCGCGTCGTAGTCGAGGTCGGCGGCGCTGCTGAACGTCGAGTGGTCCCGGTGCGCGGCGAGCCATTCCAGGCGTACCGCCTCGGCGGTCTCCGGGGCGTAGCGGTGGTACTCGTCGACGCCGAAGCCGAGGCGGCCGTTGTTGGCCACGAAGCAGGGGTGGCCCTCGGTCATCGACGTCTCGATGGTCTGGAAGTCCGCAGTGGCCAGCTCGGCGGCGGTGGGCGTGGCCTTGGCCAGCTTGTACGCGGTGCCCGCCAGCGTCGAGGTGATCTCCTCCAGGTAGACCGGGAGCACCCGCGCGGAGAGCCCGAGGGTGCCGCGCAGCTCGACGATGAAATCCACCGCGTCGGGTGGCAGGGGTGTGCCGTCGCGGTGCCGGGTGATGCTGTCGGCGTCGATCTGCCAGTGCGCCAGGGCGAGCACCCGCGCGGCGAAGCGGTAGGTGACAGTGCCGTCGTCGCTGCGGACCTCGTAGGACTGTCGGTCGTCGGGGCCTGGCACGGGCTCCGGTGCGAGCAGTCGTTCGTGGGTGAACTCGGCGAGCGCCTTGCGGACCAGCAGCCGGTTGGCCCGGGCCCAGCGCTGCGGGGTGAGGTGCCCGACCGGGTCTCCGGAAGCGGCGTGCCCGGCGGCGGGCGTCTGGGTGGGAACGGCGGTGGCGGTCACGCCGGGGCTCCTTCGGTTCGGGCTGCGGCGGCGAGGTCGGCGGCCTGGAACTGGGCTCGGGTGCAGACGCTGAGCAGCGCGTCTTTCTCGGGCTTGGCGATCGGGCCGACGACCTCGAAGCCGACGGCGGCGTTCAGCGCGTGCACGGCCGTGTTGCGGACGTCCGGCTCGACCACCACCCGTCTGGTCGCGGGGTCGTCGAAGAGCCACGCCATGACGGTGCCGAGGACCGCCCGGGTGAAGCCGTGCACCGGAGTGCCGACGGGCGCGCAGAGGAAGTGCATGCCCACGTCACCGGGTTGGTGGTCGTAGAGGCCGGCCAGCTCGACGTGGGCCGGGTCGTAGCGCTCGGCGAGGAAGGCGGGACTCCCCCGCCACAGCCCGAGGTACGCGTCGTGGTGCGGGTGTTCGGCGATCCGCTGGTACTCGTCGGTCACCCGGGCCAGGTCGGCGTCCTGCATCAGCCAGAACGCCGCCTTCGGGTGGGTCACCCAGGTGTGCAGCAGCGCGGCGTCGGTGTCCAGGTCGAGCGTACGCAGGGCGAACTCGCCGAGCCGATCGTCGGAGCGGGCGAAGACGACGCTCACGATGTCACCCCGAACTCCTGGAAGGTGATGCTCTTCTCGATCGGGTAGTACTCCCGGCCGAGCAGCTCACGGATGATCCAGGAGTTGCGGTAGGGGCCCATGCCCAGGTCCGGCGAGGTGATGCTGTGCGTGTGGGTGCCCGCGTTCTGCAGGAAGATGCCCCGCCCGCTGTGGTCGATGCTGTAGTTGCGGGCCACGTCGAACCGGCCGTGCCCGTCCCAGCGGATCCGGTCACGCACCGGCGTGAGGAACTCCGGCACCCGGTAGTGGTAGCCGGTCGCCAGCACCAACCCCTCGGTACGCACTGTGAAGTCCCGCTCCTGCTCCACCTGACGCAGCCCGAGCGTGTACACCCCGTCCTGGTGGTCGGCCCCGACCAGCTCGGTGTTGGTGAGCAGGCGGGTGTTCACCGGTCCGTCGACGGTGTGCGCGTACAGCAGGTCGAAGATCTCGTTGATCAGATCCGCGTTGATCCCCTTGAACAGGCCCTTCTGCTCGGTCTCCAGCCGGTAGCGGGTCGCCTCGGGCAGCGCGTGGAAGTAGTCCACGTAGTCCGGTGAGGTCATCTCCAGCGTCAGCTTGGTGTATTCGAGCGGGAAGAACCGCGGCGAACGGGTCACCCAGTTGAGCTGGTAGCCGTACCGGCCGATGTCACCGAGCAGGTCGTGGTAGATCTCGGCGGCGCTCTGCCCACTGCCCACCACTGTGATGCTGCGCTTGGTGCGCAGCGCCGCCCGGTGCTCCAGGTAACGGGAGTTGTGCACGGCGTCCCCGGGCAGCGCGGCGACGGCGTCGGGCAGGTACGGCGGGGTGCCGGTGCCGAGCACCAGGTGCCGGGCCGCGTACTCGACGGCCTCTCCGGTGCCAGTGCTGGCCCGCACCACGTACCGGTCGTCGGCGGCGTCGTACTCCACAGTGGTCACTGTCTGACCGAAACGCACGTTCGGCAGCTTCGCCGCCGCCCACCGGCAGTACGCGTCGTACTCGCTGCGCAGCGGGTAGAAGCTCTCCCGGATGTAGAACGGGTAGAGCCGGCCGATCTCCTTGAGGTAGTTGAGGAAGGAGTACGGCGACGTCGGGTCGGCGAGGCTGACCAGGTCGGCGATGAACGGGGTCTGCAGGCGCGCCGACTCCAGCAGCATGCCGGGGTGCCAGGCGAGGCTCGGGCGGGCCTCCAGGAACACCCCGTCCAGCTCGTCGATCGGCGCCGTGAGGCAGGCCAGGCCCAGGTTGTACGGGCCCAGCCCGATGGCGATGAAGTCGTGGGTGGACATCCGGCCCTCCAGGCCCAGGTTGGAGTTCATCGGCATCAGCCGACTGGGCAGGTCGATCGGCATCAGCTGACGTGGCAGGTCAGGTCGGCGGTGACGTGGTCGTGCACGTAGCGGCCGGCGTGGGTGGCGATCAGGTCGAGGACGTAGCCGACGTCTTCGACTGTGGTCGCCGGGTTGAGCAGGGTGAACTTCAAGAAGTGCCGGCCGTCGACCCGGGTCCCGGCGACCACGGCGAGGCCGGACGCCGCGAGGGCCTCCCGGGCGTGCAGGTTGGCCGCGTCGGCCAGGTCCCGTCCGGGGCCGGTGGGCAGGTAGCGGAAGACCACAGTGCTCAGCTCGGAGCGGGTCACCACTTCGAAGCGGGGGTCCTCGCTGACCAACTGCCAGGCGTCGGCGGCCCGGTCGACCACCTCGTCGAAGAGCGCGCCGAGCGCGTGCGGGCCCATCACCCGCAGCGTCAGCCAGAGCTTCAGCGCGTCGAAGCGGCGGGTGGTCTGCAGGCTCTTGTCGACCTGGTTGGGGATGCGCTGCTCCACCATCCGGGCCGGGTTGAGGTAGTCGGCGTGGTAGGTGGCGTGCCGCAGCACCCCCCGGTCGCGGACCAGCAGCGCGCTGGAGCTGACCGGCTGGAAGAACGACTTGTGGAAGTCGACGGTCACCGAGTCGGCCCGTTCGATGCCGCCGAGCAGGTGCCGGCGCGTCGGCGAGATCAGCAGACCGCACCCGTACGCGGCGTCCACGTGCAGCCAGACACCGGTCGCCGCGCAGATCCCGGCGAGCTCCGTCAACGGGTCGATGGAGCCGAAGTCGGTGGTGCCGGCCGTGGCGACGACCGCCATCACCACCAGCCCGGCCTGCCGGCAGCGCTCGATCTCCTCGCGGACGGCGGACGCCCGGATCCGTCGCCGGGCGTCGGTGGGCACCGCGATCACGGCGTCCGGGGCGAGGCCGAGCAGTTTGGCCGACTTCTGCACGCTGAAGTGACCGGCCGCGGAGGTGAGCACCCGCAGTCGGGGCAGCAGCTCCGCGCGGGCCGCCGGGCCGACCGCGTCGACGCACGCCTCCTCGCGGGCCAGCAGCAGCGCCTGGAGGTTGGACTGGCTGCCACCGCTGGTGAAGACGCCGTCCGCGCTGGGGCCGAGGCCGATCCGCTCGGCGGTCCAGTCGATCAGCCGCCGCTCGATGAGGGTCGCCCCGGCGCTCTGGTCCCAGGTGTCCAGGGACGAGTTCACGGCGGTGAGCACCGCCTCGCCGAGCAGCGCCGGGATGGCCACCGGGCAATTGAGGTGGGCGAGATAGCGGGGGTGGTGGAACCAGACGGCGTCGCGCAGGTAGACGTCCTCCAGCTCGTCCAGTGCGGCTCCGGCGTCGCCCAACGGCCGGTCCAGGTCCACCCGGTCGACCAGGGGGGCCAGCTCGGCAGGCGTGATCCCGGTGACGGGACGGTCCACGGTGGCCACCCGGCGGGCGACGCGGTCGACGCCGTCGGCGATCGCCCGCCGGTACTGCTCGACCGAGCCGTCGTGCAACAGTTGGGCCCGCGCGGCGGCGGGCGCCGGTGACGGCGCGGTGTTCTCGACGGGGTACGTCGGCACGGTCACTCGAAGTCCTTCCACGTTCTGGACGAGGGCAGCCGGAACCACCCCCGGCGCGGCGGTGCGCCTCGGGGTGGTGCTGCCTTTCTGATGGGTTCGCCACTCAGGCCGTGGCGCCGACCAGCGCCTCGGCGCGCAGGTCCTCCTCGGAGAGCCCACAGCGCCAGTAGCCGGCGAAGGTCACCCGCCGACGGTCGAAGCCGCGCTCGCCGTCAGGTCCGCACCGCCGAAGGTCACCCGCACCAGCGAGGCGCCGACCCGACGGGCCCGTACGACGTGCGCGGCGAAGAAGCGGTACTGGAGGGCGATCGGTTCGACGGTGCTCGTACTCATGGCGTCAGCTGACCTTCTTCGCGTTCCGGATGGCGGTGGCGAGGTTTTCCAGCAGCGGCGCGGAGCCGGCGTACGAGAAGCGGGGCACCGCGTCCCAGGCGGTGACCTGGTTGGCCTTGACCGCCGGCAGTTGCTGCCAGGTCGGCTTGGCGGCGAGGTCCTTGGGCTGGAGGGCGGTGCTGCGGTTGTCCAGCAGGATCAGGTCGGCCGGGAACTTGCCGGTGTTCTCCCAGCTCAGCGCCTCGAAGTAGTCGCCGGATTCGAGCTTGTTGGGCACCACGATGTCGACGCCCAGCTCGGCGAAGTACATCAGGTCGGTGCTGACCTTCGGGTTGGAGACGTAGAACAGGTCGGGGCTGCCGGAGCAGGCCATCACCTTGATGCCGGGGTTGGCCTTGACCGCCTGCCGGACCGCCTCGGCGGCGGCGTCGAAGCGGGTCTTCGCGTCGGTGACCTTCTTCGCGGACAGGTCCGCGCCGAGCGACTCGGCCAGCGCGGCGTAGCGCTCGATCGGCTTGGTCATCGGCACCCGGGCGGTGGTGATCGCCACACTGGGCGCGAGCGGGAGGATCTTGCTCTTGCTCTCGTCCGGCACGTACCAGAGGGCGTCCGGGTCGTACATGTGGGTGACCAGCAGCTCGGGGCGCAGCGCCGCGTACTTCTCCAGGCTGAACTCGCCCCACACGTTGCCGAGGATCTCGACGCTCTCGACGTTCAGGTCGCCGGCTTGGGGATCGGCACTGCCGTCGGCTCGCTTGGTTTCACCGAACACTCCGACGAGCTGCTTGTCGAGACCGAAATCGATCAGTGCCGCCGCCACGCCGGTGAAGGCCACGACGCGGGTCGGGCGGGCTGCGGCATCGACCTTCGTACCGCGGTCGTCGGTGAACGACCAGGGACCACTTCCGTTGCCGGCGGCGGGCTTCGCGGTGTCGTCCTTGCCGCAGGCGGCGAGCAGGGTGGCCAGCGTGGCGGCACCACCGGCGGCCAGCAGGCCACGGCGGGAGAGGCGACGTGCGGACAGGGCATCGGTCATGGTGTTGTCTTTCGATCAAGGGTCTGGCCGGGCTCGACCAGGGCAGCGGGGTTAGGTTAGCCTAACCTCGGTCATTGTCAACAGCGGTCCGCCGTGCCACCACAACTCCGGAGCCCACACTGGACGCCACAGCTACCGTCACCGAGGCGACACCGTCGGTGACGGACAGGAAATCGGCCGGACCCCCGGCTCGGCGCGGCGCGCGGACGGCCCGCGCCGCCGGCCTGGTCGCCGCCGTGGCGCTGCTCGGGGTGATCGTGGTGCTCAGCATCGCGGTCGGAGCGAAAGCCCTACCGCTCGCCGACGTCTGGTCCGGGTTGCTGCACCGCGACGCCACCGAGTACGCCGTGGTGCACCGGATGCGCCTGCCGCGTACCCTGCTCGGACTGCTTGCCGGCGCCGCGCTCGGCGTGGCCGGCGCGGTCATGCAGGCCCTCACCCGCAACCCCCTCGCCGACCCCGGGCTGCTCGGCATCAACGCCGGCGCGTCCGCGGCCGTCGCCACCGCCGCCGCGTTCCTGGGCGTCACCGCCATCGGCGGGTACGTCTGGTTCGCGCTGTTCGGCGCGGCCGTGGTGACCGCACTCGTCTACGCCGTCGGCGGCGGGCGTGGCGCCACCCCGGCCCGCCTCGCGCTGGCCGGCGCAGCCCTCAACGCCACCCTCTACTCGTACGTGAGCGCGGTGATGCTGCTGGACACGGCCTCGCTGGACCGCCTGCGGTTCTGGACGGTCGGTTCGCTGGCCAGCGCGGACTCCGCGACGGTGACCCGGGTGCTGCCGTTCATCCTGGTCGGCCTCCTGGTCGCGCTCGGCGCCGCCCGACCGCTGAACGCCCTCGCGCTCGGCGACGACGCCGCACGGGCCCTGGGTGCCCGACCGGGGCTGATCCGCGCCGCCGTGATCGTGGCGGTCACGCTGCTCTGCGGCGCCGCGACCGCCGCCTGCGGCCCGATCGTCTTCGTCGGGCTGCTGGTGCCACACCTGGTACGCGCCCTGACCGGCCCGGACCTGCGCTGGCTGCTGCCGTACTGCGCGGTGCTCGCGCCCGCCCTGCTGCTCGGCGCGGACGTGCTCGGCCGGGTGCTGGGCCGACCCGGAGAACTCCAGGTCGGCATGGTGACCGCCGTGCTGGGCGGCCCGCTCTTCCTGTGGCTGGTCACCCGCGCGAAGGTGGCCCACCCGTGAGCGAGCGCAGCGAGCGAACCAGCAGGCTCAGCACTGTGGCGCGTCGCGCCATCGCGCAGCGAAGCGGAGTGATGGCGTGACAGTTCTGCGTACGCCCGGTGGGTTGTCGGTGCGGTTCCGTCCCCGCGCGATGGCCATCGGTCTCGGTGCGGCAGTGCTCGCGGCCGGGTTGGGCCTGGTCGCCCTGGGCAGTGGTGACTATCCGATGGGCCCGACCGACGTGCTGCGCACCCTCGTGGGCGGCGGCACGCCGGCGGAGCAGTTCATCGTGCACGAGCTGCGACTGCCCCGACTGGTCACCGCCCTGCTGGTCGGGGCGGCGCTGTCGCTGGCCGGCACGGTGTTCCAGTCGCTGGTCCGTAACCCGCTGGGCAGCCCGGACATCCTCGGCTTCACCCAGGGCGCATCGGCCGGCGCGCTGGTCGTAATCGTGCTCGGTGGCAGCAGCCTGGCGCTGGCCGGCGCCGCGGTCGTCGGTGGCCTCGCCACCGGCCTGGTGATCTACGCGCTCGCCTGGCGACGCGGGGTGCACGGGTTCCGGCTCATCCTGGTCGGCATCGGCATTTCCGCGATCCTGACCGGCGTCAACGGCTACCTGCTGACCCGGGCACCGCTGATGGATGCCGCCCGCGCGGTGCTCTGGCTCACCGGCAGCCTGGACGGGCGGGGCTGGGCCAACGCCGGGCCGCTGCTCGTCGTCCTGGTCGTGCTGGCGCCCGTGGTGCTCATCGGATGCGGCACGGCGCTGCGGATGATGGAGTTGGGTGACGACACGGCCAGTGCCCTGGGCGTGCCGGTACGCCGGCTGCGCCTGGTGCTGCTCGCGGCGGCGGTGCTGCTGGTCTCGTTCGCGGCGGCCGCCGCCGGGCCGGTGTCGTTCGTCGCGCTGGTCGCGCCGCACGTGACGAAGCGGCTGACCCGGGCGCCCGGCCCGAACCTGCTGCCGTCGATGGCCGTCGGTGCGGCGCTGCTGGTCGGCGCCGACCTGGTGGCCCAGCGCGCGTTTCCCGGGCACCAGCTTCCGGTCGGTGTGGTGACCGGAGTGATCGGCGGCGGCTATCTGGTCTGGCTGCTGGCGATGGAACGCCGGGCGGGCCGGCTGTGAACACCCGCGACGCCCTCGAAGGAGCACCCATGCACCCCGGCAGTTCCCGGCTCGGCGGCACCGCGCTGACCCTCGCCTACGACCAGCGCACCATCACCGAGAACCTGACCGTCGCGGTACCCGACAACTCGTTCACGGTGATCATCGGGCCGAACGCGTGCGGCAAGTCGACGCTGCTGCGCGCGCTGTCCCGGATGCTGCGCCCGAGCGCCGGCACCGTGCTGCTCGACGGGCGGGACATCCACGACCTGCCGGCCCGCAAGGTGGCCCGCACTCTCGGCCTGCTCCCCCAGTCGTCGATCGCGCCGGACGGGATCACCGCCGCCGAGCTGGTCGCCCGGGGTCGCTACCCCCACCAGGGGCTGCTGCGGCAGTGGTCGCGCGAGGACGAACGGGTGGTCGAGGAGTCGATGGCCGCGACCGGTGTCGACGACCTCGCCGACCGGTCGGTGGACGAGCTGTCCGGCGGGCAACGGCAGCGGGTGTGGATCGCCATGGCGCTGGCCCAGCAGACCCCGCTGCTGCTGCTCGACGAGCCGACCACGTACCTCGACATCGCCCACCAGATCGAGATCCTGGACCTCTGCGCCCGGTTACACGAGGAGCAGGGGCGCACGCTGGTCGCGGTGCTGCACGACCTGAACCACGCGGCCCGCTACGCCACGCACCTGATCGCCATGCGCGACGGGCGCGTGGTGGCCGCCGGGGAACCGTCGTCGGTGGTCACCGCCGACCTGGTGGCGGAGGTGTTCGGGCTGCCCTGCCGGGTCATCGACGACCCGGAGACCGGCACCCCGCTGGTCGTGCCGGCGGCCCGGCGGCGCGCCACCACCCTCGCCCCGGAGCCGGCGTGAGCGAGCGCAGCGAGCCAACCAGCAAGCACAGCAGCGAGCAGACCGGCAGGCGCGGCGGCGCCCGGCGTTTCCGTGACCCCTGGGGCGTGCCGCACCTGCGGGCCGGCGACCCGCTCGCGTTGGCGGCGGCGCAGGGCCGGGTGACCGCGTACGACCGGGCCTGGCAGATCGAGGTGGAACGGCACCGCGCCCAGGGCACCAGCGCCGCATTCCTCGGCGTCGACGCGCTCGACTGGGACCGGTTCGCCCGGCAGGTCCGGCTCGACGACACCGCACGCCGCTGCCATGCGGCGCTCGACCCGGCGACCGCCGAGTGGGTGGGCGCGTATGTGGCCGGGGTCAACGACGGTCTCGCCGCCGGGGCGGCCCGCGCGCCGGAGTTCGCCGCCACCGGGCTGGCACCGGGCCGGTGGGAGCCGTGGACGCCGCTCGGGGTCTGGTTGGGCCACCACATCCTGTTCGCGGGCTTCCCCGGCAAGCTCTGGCGGGAGCACGTGGCGCGACAGCTCGGCCCGGAGGCGGTTGACGTGTTCGCCACCGACGGGCCGTCCGTCGCCGGCAGCAACGGTTGGCTGCTCGCCGCCGAACGCACCGGCACCGGCGCCGCGCTGCTCGCCGGGGATCCGCACCGGTTCTTCGAGGATCCGGGCGTCTACCAGCAGATCCGGCTGGCCTGCCCGGAGTACGACGTGGTCGGGCTGGCGGTGCCCGGTGTGCCGGGCATCGCGCACTTCGGGCACACCGGGGCGGTGGCCTGGGCGATCACCAACGCGATGGCCGACTACCAGGACCTGTACGCCGAGCGGCTGCGCCGGGACGGCGGACAGGTCCAGGCCCTCGGCCCGGACGGTTGGCGGCCCGCGCACTCCCACCTGGAGACGATCGAGGTGGCCGGGGCGGATCCGGTCGAGGTCGAGGTGGTGGAGACCGACCGAGGTCCGGTGATCGTCGGCGGGCCGGACGACCAGACGGCCATCAGCCTGCGCTATCCGCCCCGGGTCCGCGCGGAGCTGGGCTTCGCGACGCTGCCGGAGTTGCTGCGCGCCCGCACCGTGACCGATGTGGACCACGCGCTGCGGCACTGGGTGGAGCCGGTCAACGTGGTGCAGGCCGCGGACACCGGCGGCGGGCTGTTGCACCGGGTCGCCGGGGCGGTGCCGGTGCGGCATCCGGACAACGGGCAACGGGTGGTCCCCGGGTGGGACGCCGAGCACGCCTGGCAGGGCTGGTACGCGCCGATGCCCCGGGCCACGGTGGTCGGCCGGGCGGTGATGGCCAACGAGCGAGGGTTGGCGGCACCGCTCGGGGTCGAGTTCGCCCCGCCGCACCGGGCGCATCGGATCGCCGAGTTGCTCGACGCCGGTCACGACTGGACGGCCGACGGGCTGGCCGAGGTGCACACCGACACGTACCTGGGCTCGGCCGAGCCCCTGCTGGCGGTGCTGGAAGGGCTGACCGGGCTCGACCCGGCCACCGCGACGCTGCGTGAACGGCTGCGACGCTGGGACCGGCGGATGGCCGCCGACAGCACCGACGCGGCGCGGTTCGCCGTCCTGCGTGCCGCTGTCGTACGTCGGATCGCCGCCCATCCGGCGCTGGCCGCGTTGGCCGAGCCGCCCGCGTACCCGGAGGTGTTCGCGCCCTGGTTGGCGCTGACGCCGCGCGTCGGTTACGCGCTGGAGCACCTGCTCGGCGCGGCACCGCTGCCCGGCGTGGACGTGGCGGCGCTGGTGCGTGCGGCGGCCGACGAGGTCGCCGGCGCGGCGGAAGACCCGGTGCGCTGGGGCGATCTGCACCGGCTGGCGACGTGGCGGGCGTTGCCCGACCCGGACCCCGGGCCGGGCCCTCGACTCGACGGCGATCACGACTGTGTGCTGGCCACCTCCAGCGTGCCCGGGGTCACCCACTGGTGCTTCCGGGGGCCGACGGCGCGCTTCGTCTGGGACCTGGCCCGACGCGAGGACAGCCGTTGGGTGGTCCCGCTGGGCACCTGTGGCGTGCCTGGCGACGCGCACCACGACGACCAGAGCCCCGCCTGGCTGTCCGGGGAGCTGCTGCCGGTGATCACCGACTGGGATCAGCTCGTCGAGGAGCGGGACGCCCACGACCGGAACGCGGACCGGCCGCCGCCCGGGATGCGCCAGGAAGCGGCCGATTTCGGTGGCGTCAGCGCAGGCCGAACGCCCGGCTGAACGCTGCCATGGCGCAAACCCGCCATCGCCGGCTCACCTCGCGGGCACGCCGAGGGTGGTCAGCTCGGCCAACCGGTCCAGCTGCTCCGGGTCGGACAGGGCGGAACCGACCGCCACCACCCGTACGCCGGCTTGCAGGAACGCGCCGGCGTTGCCCGCGTCCAGGCCGCCGGTCGCCACGAACCGCAGCTGCGGCAGCGGACCGGCGACGGCCTTGAACCAGGCGGGCCCGAGAGAGATCGCGGGAAACGCCTTGAGCCAGGTGAGGCCGTGCCGCAGCGCCTGCTGGGCCTCGGTGGGGGTGGCCACACCGGGCAGGTGCGGCAGGCCACGCGCGGCGGCGGCGTCGGCGACCGCGAGGTCCAGGCCGGGCGCGACGGTGAACGCGGCACCCACGTCGGCCGAGGCGGCGACCTGCTCGACGTCGAGCACGGTGCCCGCGCCGACGATCCGCCCGCGCTCGGTGCCCGCCTGGACGGCGGCGCGCAGGGCCGGCACCGCCTCGGGGGTGGCCACCGGAACCTCCACCACGTCGATGCCGAGGTCCCAGGCCCGCTCAGCGAGCCGGACCGTCTCGGCGACCGGCAGGCCGCGCAGGATGGCCATCACCCGGGCACCGCCGAAGATGTGGTCGAAATCCGCTGTGGTCATGGTCCACTCCATCCGAGATCGCGGTGAGTCTGTTGGCTGCTGGCCCGATCGGAAACCGACCACTCAGACCCGAGCTGGCGCGCCGGTCAGATCGAGCGGCGACCAGGCCTCGTCGGGGGCGGCGAGCAGTCTCTCGAACCAGGCCCACGGCGGGACCGGGGCGTTGTCGCCGCTGCTGGTCAACGCCTGCGCCGCGACCAGGTGGCCGAGGCGCAACCGCCGCACGGGATCCAGGTCGCGCAGCAGCCCGGCCAGGTAGCCGGCGGCGAAGGCGTCGCCGGCGCCGACCGGCTCCACCACGGCCACCCGGGGAGCGGGCACGAAGACCGGCTCGGCGTCACGGCACATCGCTGTGGCACCGACCGCGCCGTCCTTGACCACCAGCGTCTCCGGGTCGGGCAACAACCGGCGTACGGCCAGCGGGTCGGTGGTGCCCCACAGCGTTTCCGCTTCGTCCTGGCCCACGAAGACCAGGTCGCAGCGGTTGGCGAGGTCACGCAGCACCGGCGCGGCCTGCTCGGCGGGCCACAGCCGGGACCGGTGGTTGACGTCGAAGCTGACCAGCGACCCCGCCAGCGGGCGGGCGGTCACCGCGTGCTCGACCAACGCCCGGCAGGACGCGGAGAGCGCCGGGGTGATGCCGGACAGGTGCAGCACACGGGCGCCGGCCAGCCTCGGGTCGGCCAGTGTCTCCGGGGCCATCCGGGAGGCCGCCGACCCGGCCCGGTAGTAGTGCACGGCGGTGCCCTCCGGGCCCGGGTCCTTGACGTACAGACCGGTGGGGGCGGCCGGGTCCACGACGACCTGGTCGACCCGGACGCCGGCGGCGGCGACGTGCCGGACGACGGCCCGACCGAAGGGGTCGTCGCCGACCCGGCTCACCCAGGTCGCCCGGTGCCCCAGCCGGGCCAGGTAACCGGCCACGTTGGACTCCGCGCCACCCACCGAGACGGCGACCCGTTCGGCGTGCTCCAGCGGCTCACCCGGCGCGGGGCAGAGCACCACCATCGTCTCGCCGACCGCGACCACCTCGACCGGCGCAAGGCCACCCGGGACGGACGCCACGTCAGGTCGGTGGTCGGTCGGCATGAGCGCACACGTCCTCGCGGCGAGAGTCCTGGGCGCCGCCGAGCCTATGGTGTCCCGCGTGAGCCGGGCAACCCGGTGCCGAGGGTCAGGGCAACGTCAGCCCGTACGCGGCCAGCACCTCCGCGATCGGCTGGTAGTAGGTGGTGCCGCCGGAGGTGCAGTTGCCGCTGCCGCCGGAGAGGATGCCGAGGATGGCGCCGGTGGAGGCCACGTAGAGCGGTCCGCCGCTGTCCCCCGGCTCGGCGCAGATGTTGGTACGGATCAGGCCGTAGATCACCCCGTTGGAGTAGTTGACGGTCTGGTTCAGACCGGTGACGGTGCCGCACCGCACCCCGGTGGTCACACCGCTGCGACACACCGCCTGACCGACGTACGCGTTGGCGGGACCGTTGATGGGCAGCAGTCCGGGGTAGGTGTAGACCGCGCTCGGATGCGCGATCCGGCCGGTGTAGCGGATCAGCCCGTAGTCGTTGCCGGGGAAACTGGTGGCGGTGCGGGTGCCCAGCACTGTGGTCTGGGCGCTGTCGGCATACCAGGTGCTGGCGGTGGTGGTGCAGTGCCCGGCGGTGATGACGTAGTAGGTGCTGCCGCTGCGCACGTTCGCGCCGAGCGAGCAGCGACCGCCACCACCGCCGTAGATGCCCTGCCCGGCGGCGATCAGCGTGCGCAGGGTTCCGGGTTCGCGGCGCAGCAGCGCGCCGGCCCGGTCGGCTGTCGCCCGCAGCGCCCTCAGCTCGGCGGGGGTCACGGTGTCGTCGACGGTGAGGGTCATCCGGCCGGTGGCGGGGTCGAGGCCCCAGGCGGTGCCGGCGGTGCGTACCCCGGCCAACACGGCCGCCGGATCGGCGGCGGGCGCGGCGGCCCGGTCGGGGACGGCGGCCTGCGCCGCGCCGGGTGCGACGAGCAGGAGGACGGTCAGGACGAGGGCGACGAGCGGGGAGCGGCGCATCCAGGCCTCCGCAGAGATCGAGATAGATGGATGCCGTTCAGCATCGCCCGGCGTCCGACGCGGTGGCAACCTTCGGCCGTCCCCTTCCCCGACCCGCGAGAATCGCCGATCCGGGGACGGGTCGCGCCGACGCCGCCGATAATCCTCGGGAGACGGCGGGAGGCCGGGCATGACCACCGGAGGCACCGCGGCACTGGTACGCCGGCCGGACGGGTCGACCCGGGCCACGCTGCTGGAGTTGCTCTTCGACGTGGTCTTCGTGGCCTCGCTCGCGCTGACCTCGACGCTGCTGGCGGGACACCACTCCTGGTCGCGCGCGGCGATGGTGCTGCTGATGTTGACGGCGATCTGGTGGACCTGGTCGGTCACCTCGACCACGACCGAGTTCTACGACCCGCAGCAGCGGCCGATCCAGCTCATCCTGATGGTCGCCATGGTCGGGTCGGTGGGGATGGCGGCGTCGCTGCCGATGGTCTCCGACGGGCACGCGATGGTCTTCGCGATCTCGTACGTCGGCACGCACGTGATTCGCGGCATCGTCCTGGTCACGTCGTTGCACCGGCAACGACACCGGTCGGCCATGATCCGGGCCACCCGGTTCCTGTTCTGGTTCGTGGTGTCCGGCGTCTTCTGGATCACCGGCGCGGTGTCCGGCACGGTCAACTGGGGCCTCTGGGCCATCGCCATCACGATCGACCTGGTCTCCGCAGCGGCCCGCTACCCGACTCCCCGGGTCGGTCGGGTGCCTCTCGACCAGTACGAGCGCACCACCGGGCACCTGGGCGAGCGGTACCAGCAGTTCGTCATCCTGGCCCTCGGCGACATCATCCTGGTGCCCACGCTGCAGGTCAGCAAGGGCGAGCTGGCCGGTCTGCGCGTCACCGCACTGTTCGGCGCATTCGCCATGATGCTGCTGCTCTGGCAGGTCTACGTCTTCCGGGCCGGCGAGTTGTTGGAGGCCGGGGCCGGGCCGAAGTCGGGCCGGCCAGCCCGGGTGGCTCCGTACACCCATCTGGTGATGCTGGTCGGCGTGGTCGGCACGGCGGCCTCGTTCGACCTGGTCGTCACCCGGCCGACCGGCACGACGCCGGTGGGGTGGCTCTTACTGATCATGGGTGGCCCGGCGCTGTTCGTGATCGGGCGCATCCTGTTCACCCTGCTGATATCAATGGTCGTGCCGTGGCGGCGAATGTTCTGGCTGCCCCTCCCGCTGCTGGCGCTGCCATGGGCCGGGAGTTGGCCACCGCTGCTGGTCACCGCGGCCGTGGCGCTCGGGCTCGCCGGTCACGTCCTGACTCCCGGAGCGGTCCGGGAGACCACACCGGGCCTGCGGATGCGGCGATCCGACGACTGACCTCCGCCGGGTCAGGCGATGTGTCGGCCGGCCCACTCGGCGAGGTCCCGGGCACACGCGTCCACCGACTCCTTCCAGGTCCGGGCCGCGCCCTCCCCCGCCTCGTCGCTGACCTGCTTGACCACTCGGCACGGCACACCGGCCTGCGCGGCGGCCCACGCCACCGCGTACCCCTCCATGTCGACCAGGTCGGCGCGCTGCGCCAACCGGTCCCGGGCGGCGTCGTCGGCCACGAACGTGTCACCGGTGGCCAGCACCGCGCCCTCGGTGGCCAGCGACAGTGGCGCCCCGTAGGTCTCGCCGGTGAGCGTCCGCAGCAGGTCGGTGTCCAGGTCGTGCTGGAGCACTGTGGCGACCTCGTGGATGCCGGCCCACCCGGGGCGCAACGCCCCGGCCGTGCCCAGGTTGAGCAGCAGGCGCGGTCGTGGCTCGGCGGCCAGCACCGCCGCCACCGCGCTGGCGGCGTTCACCTTGCCCATGCCGGTGAGCAGCACCGGCAGGTCGGGCGGCAGGTAGCGGGCCTCCTCCCCGACGGCGAGCACCACCAGCGGACGATCGGCGCGGACCGTACCCCGAAGATTCACCGGAGCATCGTACGAGCCGGCTCCTCGACCACCAACCGCACCCAGCCACCGCTCAGCGGGGACGCATCGCGCGTTCAGCCGGGTGCGGCAGGCTGAACCGGCGAGCAACCGGGCGACGGCGGTCCGGTCCGCCGACGGAGAGGTGACGACGGTGTACGACGGACAGGAGTTCCTGCGCGACAACCGCTGGTGCCTGAGCCGGCGCGGTCTGCTGACCGGGGCGGGCGCCCTCGGTGCCGCCGGGCTGCTGAGCGCCTGCGGCGCCGGTGACAGCCCGACGGGCGGTCCGGCGTCCACTGCGCCCGGCACCGTGCTGGCCCGCACCGGGGACGTTCCGGTCGGTGGCGGCACGGTCGCCGAGGGCGTCCTGGTCGTCCAGCCGGAGGCCGGCACCTTCAAGGCCTACGACGCGACCTGCCCGCACCAGGGCGTCCGCGTCGGCGCACCCCGCGACGGGGTGATCACCTGCCCCGCGCACAACTCGACCTTCTCCGCCGGCGACGGTGCCCGACTGGGCGGGCCAGCCACGAAGGGCCTGACGGAGATCCCGGTCCGCGTCGACGGCACGACCATCGTGCGCGCCTGACGTTCGGTCAGTCTTCGGCGAAGCGGTAGAGCACGAAGTCCTTCTCCGCGCCGCAGGCGATCACGTGGGTGTTCCACGAACAGGACGCGCTGCGGACGTCCTTCAGCTCGCCCAACTCGTCCACCTCACCGGACTCGGCCCACACACCGGCCAGTACGCGGTTGTCCGCGACCACACTGGGTGCCTTGGCGAAGACCAGCAGGTTGCCCTCGTCCAGCCGGACCGCCACACCGCCCCGGTCGGACAGCACCGGCTTGCCGGAGGCGTCGAAGAGGGTGACGGTCGGGTCCGGGTACTCCCGTTGGGCGAGCAGCCGCTCACCCAACGGGACCAGGTCGGTCACGCCAGGTGCCGACCAGCGGATCGCGGGCTTACCCTCGGTCGCCGCCACCACCTCGGTGCGCGCGGTGTCGTTGTTCGGCACCTGCAACAGGCAGGCCCGCCGCTCGCCGCAGGCCACCAGTCCCTTCGGGCGGTAGTCGTCGTTGCCCGCCCGGTGCAGCACCACCGGCGCCGCGTCGGAACCCAGGTCGTACGACAGCAGCTGGTATCCGCCGTCGTTGCCGGCCACGTACAGGCGGTCCTCGTGCGCGACCACCAGGTCGTCCAGGTCGGCGACACTGCCCCAGCGGCGCAGCACCTTGCCGGACGTCATGTCGAGCAGCCGCACCGACCGGTCCGCGCCGACCTGGATGAGCTGCCGCCCCTTGCCCGTCCACGAGTTACGGGGCGTGCCGTCGAGGAAGGCCGGCCCGCCCGCCGCCTTCGCGGTGCCCACCGGCCGGACCACTGTGCGGCTGCCGTCGAACTGGTCGCGGGGGGTGGGCTGGGCCCACTTCTGAGTGCCGTTGCTCAGGCGCAGGCCGACCAGTTGGGCGGCGGTCCGGTCCACGAGAACCGCCGTGTCGTCGGCGAAGTAGACGTTGTCGTCACCACGGACCGACCGCTGCCAGCGCTGTTCGCCCGTACGCGCGTCGAGCACGGCCAGCGGGCGCGGGGTGCTGTCGCCCGACGCGTCGGCGAGAACCGCGACCGCCCCCGGGACGGCGATGATCGCCTCCCAGTCGTCGGCCCGCGCGTCGGTCTGCTCGCGCCACAGCTCGTCGCCGGTTGCGGTGTCGACGGCCACCACCTCCAGCCGGTCGTCCGGCAGCGGGAACCCGAGGTAGGCCCGGTCGCCGAGCATCGCCGTCCACATGCCGGCCGGCCGCTCGGTCCCGGCCTTGGGCCGGGACAGTTCACGCAACGACCCGAACTCCAGATCCGGGTAGCGGTCACGGGTCAGGTAGATCGTCGCCGCGGCGCCCACCCCGACCAGGGCCAGCACCGCGCCGAGCACCACCCAGCGCGCCCGCCGCCAGCGCGGCCCACCCGCCAGCAGGGTCGGGGCCGCTGCGGCCCAACCCGGCCCGGGAGGCGGGCCCGCCGGCGGGGTCGACCCCGGCCAGGGCTGCGACGGTACGACCGGCGCGGCGGCTCCGGCCGGTGCGGGCGGGCTAACGGGGCCCGGCGCGGGCGGGCTCACAGGGCCCGGCGCGGGCGGGCTCACAGGGCCCGGCGCGGGCGGTGGTCCCGCGTACGCCGGGGCGGGCAGCGGCTTACGCAGCGGCAGGTCGGTCAGTGCGCCCTCGGCCACCGGCAGCTCCGGCTGGTCCAGCACGGTCGGGGCGACCCCCAGCTCGGCGTGCAGCATCCGGGCCACCAGCGGGATCCGTGACGAGCCGCCGACGAGGAACAGCCCGGCGAGCTGGTCGGGGCTGAGACCGGCCGCGGCGATCACCTCCCGGGCCCGCTCCACCGCCCGACGCAGCAACGGCGTGGCCGCCCGCTCGACGTCCGCCCGGGTCAGCTGGACCGTATCGGCCACCCCCGGCACGGCGACCGGCGCGACAGTGGAGCGGGACAACGTCTCCTTCGCACCCCGTACCTCGTCCCAGAACCGCACCTGGTCGCGGCGCTGCGCCGGGTCCGCCGGCCGGGCCAGCCGGGCCCACTGCGCGGCGTGCCGTTCACCGACCAGCTCACCGACCCGCCGCACCAGGGCCGCGTCGAGGTCCAGACCGCCCAGGTCGGGCAGACCACCGTCGGCGACCACGCTGAAGCCGGAGTCACCCCACGGGTCGGCGCCCTCGTTGCGCAGCACCGCGACGTCGAGCGTGCCGCCACCGAAGTCGAACACCGCGATCGCGCCGCCGACCGGCACCGGACGATGCAGCACCTGCGTGTAGTAGCGGGCGGCGGCCACCGGCTCCCGCAGCAGCCGGGTGCCCGGCGGCGTCGGCCCGGCCAGGGTGTGCTCGGCCACCTGCGGCCACCCCGCCAGCAGCAGGGCGTCGGCGAGCACCTGCCGTCGCGTCGCGTCCCAGGCGGCCGGGCAGGTGAGAACGGCCGGGGGCAGGAAACCGACGGTGCCCACCGCGGCCCGCGCGACCGACGCCAGCACCGCGGCGAGCAGGTCGGCCGGCGGGTACGAGCGGTCGCCGAGCACAATGGTCGGCTCGTCCACCCGGCGCTTCGGGTTCGCCTCGAACCGGGCCGGGTCCGCCTGCGCCAACCGCCGGGCGTCCCACCCGGTGTGCAGGGTGCCGTCCGGGTCGGCGTACACGGCGGAGGGGCTGAGCGGTTGACCGTCCATCAACAGCGGACGGGTGCGCCCGTCGGGCCAGCGCAGCACTGCGACGGTGTTGGACGTACCAAGGTCGACGCCGAGGGCGAAACCCTCGTGCTGGCCTGCCATCTGCCCGATACCTCCGCCGCGACGAGGGGAACTCGACCCCGCATCGTACGCAGGCCGCGCCGCCGCGCTGATCAGTCGGTCAGGGGACGGTCGGGATCGTCCGCTCAGTGCGTGGAACGTTCGCCGACGACCTCCCCGTCGCTGCTCTCCCCGGTGGGGCGAAAGCCGAGCTTCAGGTAGAACTGCTCCGGGCCGTCCGCCCCCGGATGCCACGTCGTGAAGACGCGGTCGTGCCCTCGTCGGCGAGCCTCCGCACGCACGGCGTCCACCGCGAAGCGGCCGTACCCGCGGCCCTGGTGCTCGGCGGCGATGTTCAGGCGCCACAGGCCCGAGCGCAGGTCGTCCGGTCGGGCCGGGTCCCACACGATGTCGAAGAAGCCCATCAAGAAGCCGACGATCTCGTCACCCTCGACGATCAGACGTGGCCACGCGACCTCGGGCTGCGCGTACGCCTCGGCGAGGGACCAGGCGACCGGGGACGAGAACTTCTCCTGGTCCGGCCGCACACTCACCCGGCATGCGGCTTCGACGTTGTCCGGGGTGATCTGCACGAGTCGCGGCACGCCGGCCACCCTATCCACCGACCCTCTCGTTGGTCGTTTGCACGTCGGCCGCTCGCAGGAGCCGGAGTTGACCGATCTCCGCGACGTTCTTCATCAGCTCGGCGTTGACCCAGCCGATCGTGTGCGTGACCGTGTGGTCGGTCCCGCCCGGCCAGGGGAACGTCGCGTTGCCGTCGAGGTCGGCGTCGGTGAGGTGGTCGAGCAGGCCCCGCCATTCGGTGCGCAGGCCCCGCAGCCACGTGACGCTCGGCTCGCCCGCGCCGGGCCAGACCACGGCCGTGCGCTGGCGCGGTGGCGCACCCCGGAGATGATCCATCGTCACCGTCCACCACCAGCCGATGTGCCAGGTGAGCCAGCCGATCGTCGGCACCGGGACCGGGTCGGGTTCGGTGTCGGCCCAGTCCGGCGTCCAGGTGCCGTCGGCGCTGCGCCGGACCGCCCAGCAGTGCAGGGCCGGCTCCCAGAGGAAGTCGTCGGCTTCGAGTCGTTCGAGGTGGTACTCGAACAGCGCCCACGTCAGGTCGAACTGCCAGCGCAGGAGGGCAATGGACGTTACGGACATCCGAGGATTCTGTCGGGGCACCGACGTCGCCGTCGACAGATTAAGCACCCACCGGCCCGTGCGGGTGATGACTGTGCGGCATCAAGATGCCGCACAGTCATCACGCTCGCAGCGAGTACCCCGCCGGCGCGGGCCCAACGCGACGATCAGGAGTCGGCGGCGCAGCGCGCGGAGAGGGCGTAGCGGAGCAGGACCACGTCGCCGATCTGGCGGGCCTCGGCCAGCCGGGCGCGGCGGCCCGGGTGCCAGGGGAAGCGACCCTCGCCGACGAACCGGGGCGCCCGCCCGTCGCCGACGAAGAACGGGGCGACCACCAGGTGCAGCTCGTCGGCGAGACCGGCGGCGAGGAACTGGGCGTGCACCGTCCCGCCGCCCTCCACCATCAGCCGCTGCACACCCCGCGCGGCCAGGTCGGTCAACAGCCATCCAGGGTCGACCGGCTCGCCCGCGTCGATGACGGTGGCGAGGCGACCGAGGCGCTCCCGGGTCTTCTCGACCGCGTCGGTGGCGCAGTAGACGAGCCGGGTCGAATCACCGGCGGTGAAGAAGCGGGCGGTCGGGTCGAGATCACCCTGGGCGGTCAGCGTGACCTTGGTGGGTGATTCGGGTCGGCCGGACGCGGCCCGCTCCGCCCGCCGACTCGGCGAGCGCACCAGCAGCCGCGGGTCGTCGCGGCGGACGGTGCCGGCACCGACCAGGATCGCGTCGCAACTGGCCCGGACCGCGTCGACCCGGTCCAGGTCGTCGTCGTTGGACAGCAGCAGGCGTTGCTCGGAGGCGTCGTCGATGTAGCCGTCGATCGAGGCCGCGCAGCTGAGCAGCACGTACGGTCGCGGGGGCTCCGGCTGGCAGCTCATCGGGGGCCAGCCCGGTCGGAGGTGCCACTCGTGAGCGCTTCCGCCGCCTCGGCCTCCGCCGCCTTGGCCGCCTTCGCCGCCAGGTAGTCGGCGTTGGCCGGGGAGAGGAACACGCTGGTGGGCACCCGCTCGGCGACGTCCACGCCCAGCTTCGTCAGCTGCTCGGCCTTGTCCGGGTTGCTGCTGAGCAGTCGGATCCGCGGCACGTCCAGCGTGGCCAGCATCTGCGCGGCGGCGGTGTAGTCCCGCTCGTCCTCGCCCCGGCCCAGCGCCACGTTGGCCTGGTAGGTGTCCAGCCCGGCGTCCTGCAACGCGTACGCGTCGAGTTTGGCGTACAGGCCGATGCCGCGACCCTCCTGGCGCAGGTAGAGCAGGAAACCGCCGGCTTCGGTGATCCGCTGCACCGCCTCGCGCAACTGCGGCCCGCAGTCGCAGCGTTGGCTGCCGAACACGTCGCCGGTCAGGCACTCGCTGTGCGGGCGGACCAACGGGGGCTCTCCCCCGGCGGCGAGCCGGTCCAGAGCGCCCGCCCAGTCGCCGAGACCGAGTGCGAGGTGCTCCCGGCCGTCCACCAGCCCCTTGAACGAGAACACCCGGACCGTCGTGGAGTAGCCGTCGGGAAACGTCAATGGCACCGTGACCTGCGTACGGATCGTGGCGACCGGCAATGCTTCGGGCATGGGACTCCTTTGTCCGGCGCCGCCGACGCGCGGCGACGCGTACGTCTCACAACCGACTCAACAGCCGCCGACGGGGGCGGCTTCCCGGGCGGCGGCCGGAACTCGATTGCGCCGGGCCAGCAGCACGGCCGCTCCGGGCAGGCTGGCGACCAGGATCAGTGCACCGTAGACGGTGGCGGTGGCGACGCCCTCGGCCGCGCTCAGGCCGGCCGCGCCGAACACCCACGCGGCCACCCCCTCGCGCGGGCCGAAGCCGGCGACGTTCAACGGCAGGCCCATGGCGAGCAGGGCGAGCAGCGTCAACGGCAGCAGTCGCGACAGCGGGGCGTCCGATCCGGCGGTACGTGCCGCCACCAGGAAGGTGGCCAGGTGACCGGCGACCATCACCGCGGAGGCGATCAGCACGCCGAGCCAGGTGCGCCGGGCCAGCAACCCGGACCGCACGTCCGCCACGGCGGTGCGCATCGCCCGCGCCCAGCGCGAGGGGCCGGCGTTCGGCACGGCCCGGGCCAGCAGCACGGTGACCAGCCCGCCCGCGAGCAGCAGCCCGGCGGCGACCGGCAGGTACGGCCGCACCGGGGACGGGAAGGCCGCGAGCACCACCAGCGCGACGCCGACCAGCACCACCTGCCCGGCGGTGCGTTCCCAGACCACCGCGCGGATGCCCCGGCTGACGTCACCGGCGTCCCGGCCGTGGCGGACCGCCCGGTGCACGTCGCCGAGCACACCGCCGGGAAGGGTGGCGTTGAGGAACACGGCCCGGTAGCAGTGCGCCACGGCGGTGGCCAGCGGCAGCCGCACGCCCAGGCCACCGGCGACCAGGCTCCACCGCCACGCCGCGCAGACAGTGGTGAGCACCCCGATGACCAGCGCCGCAGCCAGCGCCGGCGCGTCGATCAGTCGCACCCCGGCGAGGAACGGGCCGGTGCCCACCTGCCACAACAGGACGGCGAGCAGACCCACCCCACCGACCACTCGTGCCCAGGCCCAGAACATCGGCGTCGGCCCTCCCCTTGAAGATCGTCCACTTGCCCTAGTCCACGTACCCAGGGTGAGAACGGTTCATCCGTCGGCGAGGAGGTCAGTGTGTTCGACCAGGACGGTGAGCCGCCCGGCCGCCGCGTCGGCCAGCCGACGCTGGGCGTACGCCTCGGCCGGGCCGGCCAGGTCGGGACGCTCTTCGCAGGCCGCGCCCAGCCAGCCCCGGAACCACTCGGCGGCCAGGTCGGCGTGCTCCGGGCCCAGCCGCCACGGGCTGGGCCGTTCCCGCACGTGCACGCCCCGCCGGGCGAACGCGGCGACGGTGGCGGTGACGGCGTCCGGGCCGAGCAGCCGCCGGCCGTCGACCGTACGCCGTTGGTGGTCGTTGAACGCGGCCTCGACCACCGCGTCCAGTGGATCGGCCGGGGTGAACCGGACCCGCCCGGTCACCGAGAGGGCGAAGAGGGTCGGCCGGCCCACACAGGCGGCCACCACCCGCTCGATCTCCTCGACGCTGAGCATGTCCAGCAGCGCGGACGCGGTGAACAGCGAAGCATCGGCCAGGTCGGCGGCGCTCAGCCGGGTGAGGTCACCGCAGCGGGTGCTCACGGTGACCGGGGCGCCGTCGGAGGCGGTCACCCCGGTCATGCCCTTGGCGGCGCGGGCCAGCAGGTCTGCGTCGCGGTCGTGCAGCACCCAGTGCTGCGGGCCGGGCAGGCGGGGTGCCACCCAGCGGCTCATCGAGCCGGTGCCGCTGCCCAGGTCGTGGATCACCGTCGGGGCGTCACCGGCCAGTCGAGGGCGAACGGCGTCCAGCAGGTCCTCGGCACGCGCCGCCGCGTCGGCCGGCTCCCGCAGTCGCAGCCAGTCGGCGAACGGCAGGGTCTCCTCGACGGTCATCCCGCCACCTCCTCCAGCGCGGCGGCCAGCAACGCGGTGGTCACCGGCCAGTCGGTCAGGGTGTCGCGCCGGGCCAGTGCGGCACGCCGCAGTCGGGCCCGCAGCGGGTCGTCGGTCAGCCAGCGGGTCAACGCGTTGGCCAGCGCGGCGGGGTCGTCCGGGGCGACGAGCAGGCCCGGCCGGTCACCGCCGGGCGTGTGACCGAGCGCCTCCGGCAACCCGCCGACCTCGGTGGCGAGCACCGGCAGGCCGCGCGCCAGCGCCTCGGTGACGACCATGCCGTACGTCTCGCCCCGCGACGGCAGGACCAGCAGGTCGGCGTCGGCGTACGCGGCGTCCAGCGCCGCTGCGGTCAGCGGACCGACGAGGCGCACCCGCTCGGTGAGGCCGGCGCCCGTGAGCCGTTCCCGCAGCCGCCGCACGAGGTCCGGCTCCCGGTTCAGGGTGCCCGCGCACACCATCGTCCAGCGCAGCCCGACCAGCGTGGACAACGCGTCGACCAGCACGTCGTGCCCCTTGTGGTGGGTGACGGCCGCGACGCAGAGCAGCCGGTCGCCGGTGACCGAGCCGGGTGCCGGCGGTGCCGGCCGCACACCGGGAGGGGCCGCCCGGATCCGGTCGGCGAGCGCTGGATGGCGCGCCACCAGGTGACGGTGGGTCCACTCGCTGGTGGTGACGACGGCCCGGGCGGTGGTCAGCGCCCGGGCCTCCGCCTCGTCGTCGAACGGCAGGTGCACGAGGACGACCAGGCGCAGCCGGCGGGCATGCGGCACGAGCAGGTCCGGCACTGTCGAGGCGATCAGGCCGTCGAGCAGCACCACGGCGTCGTCGGGCGTGGCGTCGAGCAGCTCGGTCAGCTTCGCCCGGTCGACCGGGTCGGGGGCCGGCCACGCGCCGGGCACCGGGTGCTCGCGCACCGACCAGCCGCGCTCACCGAGCCCCGCGCAGACCCGCCGGTCGTACGTGTTGCCACCGCTGGGAGTGGCCACGTCGTCGATGTCACCGGGCAGGACGACGTGCACCGTGCGGAAGGTCGTGTCCGACCCGCCGGTGGACGCCGTCCGACCGGCATCGATCACAGCGAACGCTCGTAGCTCGCCCAGGCGATGTGCGACTCGTGCAGGGTGACGGTGATGCCGGTGAGGTCACGCGCCCCCGCGCCCAGGTCACCGGCGTGGACCCGCTCGACCAGCCGGTCCGCGATGGTGCGGGCCAGCACCTCGGTGGTCGTGTTCACCCCGGCGAAGGCCGGCTCGTCGTCGAGGTTGCGGTAGGTCAGCTCGCCCAGCACGGCCCGCAGCTGCTCGGTGGCCAGGCCGATGTCGACCACGATTCCGTCGGCGTCCAGGTCGGGCCTGCGGAACGTCGCGTCCACCACGAAGGTGGCTCCGTGCAGACGCTGGGCCGGGCCGAACACGTCGCCCCGGAAACTGTGGGCGATCATCATGTGATCCCGAACGGTCACGCTGAACACTGTCACTCCCCGTCGTCGTAGGTGATGAGGTGGCAGAGCGCGGGCAGGTCGCCCGTGCTCAGTCTGGCAAGCACGTCGGGCAGCTCCGCGAACCGGGACGCACCGGTGATCAGGGCGTCGAAGGCCGGGTCGTCGAGCAGGTCGAGGGCGAGCGCCAGCCGGTCGGCGTAGCTGCGCCGCCCACGCCGGGCGGGCGCGACCATGCCGACCTGGCTGCTGCGTACGCTCAACCGGCCGGAGTGGAACGCCCCACCCAGCGACACCTGCACCTGGCGGTCGCCGTACCAGCTCAGCTCGATGACAGTGCCCTCCGGCGCGAGCAGGTCCAGCGAGCGTTGCAGGCCGGCACTGGTGGCGCTGGCGTGCACCACCAGGTCCCGGTCGCCGGTCGCGTCGTCCGGTTGGGCGAACTCGACACCGAGCGCGCCGGCCACCCCGGCCCGCCGGGCGTCGGTGTCGACCAGCTCGACGTGCACGCCGGGAAAACGGGCGAGCAGCGCGGCGACACAGCAGCCCACCATGCCCGCACCCACGACGGTGACCCGGTCGCCGACCAGTGGTGCCGCGTCCCACAGCGCGTTGACGGCGGTCTCCACCGTGCCGGCGAGCACCGCCCGGGCCGGAGGCACCCCGTCCGGCACGGGCACCACGGCGGTGACCGGCACGACGTACGCACTCTGGTGCGGGTGCAGGCAGAAGACCGTGCGCCCGAGCAGGTCCGGCGGGCCCTGCTCGACCACGCCGACACTGAGATAGCCGTACTTCACCGGGCCGGGGAAGTCACCCTCCTGAAAGGGCGCGCGCATGGCGGCGTGCTGGTCGGCGGGCACCCGGCCGGCGAAGACCAGCGTCTCGGTGCCCCGGCTGACCCCCGAGTACCGGGCTCGGACCAGCACCTCGTCGGGCCCCGGAGCGGGCAGCGTCACAGGCCGGATCTCCGCCGCGCCGGGCTCACGCACCCAGCAGGCGTACGCCTCGCGGTTCACCGTCGCGCACCTCACCTCTTACTCGAGGCCGCACCGAGCCGCCAGGCTTCCGTGCCCCTCCCGGGTTGTCGATCATAAACACGGAGCGGAGGTGTCCACAGTTCGAAGTGGTCCGATGACGGCTGACCACGCGACTGCTACCAGCGGTTGCGCGCCTCCTCGGCCCAGCCGACGAGCCCGTCGAGGCTCACCTTCGTCCCGTCGTCCGTCTTCGCCCAGCCGGAGAAGTGCCCGAAACACTGGTGGGTCTCGTTCGCGACGACACCCAGGTTGGTGCGGGCAACCTTCTCGTGGAACGGCTGGAACTCGGCCTCGACCCGTTCCCCGCTGATCCGCCACGGGCGAAGCCAGTCCGACCGGTCGTAGGTCCAACGCAGTTCCTCGCCGATCTTGTGCAACCGGCCGTCGACGAACAGGCCGTTCTCGGTGACCCCTGTGCCGTCAGTCCACTGACCGCCGAGCTGGATCGCCCGTCCCGGTGCCGCACCGGCGGCCCAGTTCCACGTGATCGCGTACGGCCATCTGCCGCGACCGTGGTCCAGCACGGCGAACGCGTCCGGCCCACCGATCTCGTACGTCTGGCCGTGCAGTTCCAGTGTGCCGAGGACAGGGCGGCCGACGTCCTTGACCGTGTACTGGAATCGCGTGGGGCTCCACGGCACGACGACGCCGAGCGACTCGTGGCCGGCCGGCAACGGCACGTCCACCTCCAGGCGTACTCCGGGGGCGCTCGCCGAGATGGCGGTGCCGTCCGGGCGCTGAGCGATCCGGATCGCCAGGCCACCGCCCTGTGCACGAACCTCGCCCGCGCCGCTGTGCGGCGGTAGTACCGTCCCGCGAGCCAGCGGCACCACCACGTCGGCCTTCGTCTCGGTGCCGCTTGCCCGGTCGAGCACATAGACGCTGTGCACGCCGGCGTAGTCCAGCGACGAGGCGACCAGCCCGACGATGTGCCGTGGCGTCACGATGCCCCAGTACTCCCACCGCTTGGTCCGGCCCCAGCCGCGCAGGTTCGCGGTGTGCAGCGGGCGGCGTGTCCAGCCGACCGCCGCGGGATTGAGCCGCCCGCCCGGTTGGCACAGATCGACAGGTGAGGACAGTTCGCGTTCGTGGGTCACGAGGTGCACGATAGCCCCGCCACCCTCCCAGGCCCTCGACCACGGGCCGACACTGCGCGCCGCGCGCCCGCCCGGGGATCGCCGCGGTGGCAAAGGCGAGCCGGGCCTGGCTGTACAGCCAGCCTGACGGATGAGGCGTTCAGGCTGGGTCGAGCGAACTGAACTGGAACAACGCCACCGTGAACCTGACGCTCTCGGCGAACTGCGGCTCCAACCTCCGAATGGCGGTGTGATTCACATGGTGACGACGAGCTTGCCGGTCGTGTGCCGGCGGACGAAGTCGACGCAGGCCTGAGCGCCCTGGTCGAGGGTGTAGCGGCGGCCGATCGTGGCCGGTAGTTCTCCGCGGATTGCCAGTTCACCGACTTCCCGCATCCCACCCAACGCGCCGTCCATGTCCAGCACGAAGTGCAGACCGACGTCGTCGCGGCCGATCCACTCCTGCTGCGGTACCGGGTAGGTGATCGTGAGGAGCCGTCCGCCCGGGCGGATGGCGTCGGCCACTCCGGCAAGGTGGTCACTCGGCAGGGTCAGGTTGAAGGCGACGTCGACGTCGGAGGGGTACCCGGATTCCGCGTAACCGGTGGTCTCATCGGCGCCGAGAGCTCGCAGAATGGCGGCGTCCGTGGCGGTCGCCGTGGCGATCACCCGCGCCTTCGCGGCGGCCAGCAGCGGGATCACGGCGGTTCCGACGCCGCCGGTAGCGCCGACGACCAGGACGGTTTCGCCGGGCTGCACTCTGGCGACGGCCATAAGTGCCCGTGCGGTCAGGCCGACGGTGGGCAGCGCGGCCGCCTGCTCGATGTCGAGGCCAGCTGGGCGATGCGCCAGGAACGGGGTATCGGCCTCGAAGACCGCGTACTCGGCCAGCGAGCCGGTGCTCAGCGACGGCCGGGTCGCACCGACCATCGCCCGCAGCGCCCGCGGCACAGCCTGACCGAAGATCTCGTCGCCCACCTGATAGGCCGTCACGCCAGCGCCAACTTCGCTGACCGTGCCGGCGAAGTCGTTCCCGGGTACGTGCGGAAACCCCAGCGCCACGACGTCGCGGAAGTCCCCGCTGGGCAGCCGGACGTCCGCCGGGTTGATCGAGGCGGCGGCGATCCGGACCTGGATCTGCCCCGGCCCAGGCTGGGGCACCGGCACCTCCCCCACGGTGTATTGCTCGGGCGGCCCGTAGCCGGTCACGACAACTGCCTTCATGCGTTCCTCCATAAACGGACCGGGCGGTCATGTTGTCGGTCGCGAAGCTAGCAATAAACGGACCGCGCGGTCAACTTGTTAGGGTGGCAACGTGACCCCGACCCGCCCGTTGCGTGCCGACGCCGCCCGCAACCGACGGCTGCTACTGGCAGCCGCCGCCGATGAGTTCGCGGCGCGTGGCCTTGACGTCTCGGTCGCCGACATCGCCCGGCGGGCCGGTCTCGGCAAGGGCACTTTGTTCCGTCACTTCGCCACGAAGGATGACCTGCTCGCCGCGATCGTCCTCGATCGGATTGACGCGCTCAACGCCGTGGGCGAACGGTTGCTCGACGCGGCGGACCCGGGTGCCGCGCTGCTGGAGTTCCTCACCGTCGCTGCGGACCAACAACGGCAACGCGACCTGACGTTCCTACAGGAAGCCGGCGAACTGAACGCGGACGTCACCAGGGCCCGCGAGCAGATGTTCCGCTCCGTACACAAGCTTGTCGATCGGGCTCGTGAACACGGCTCCGTGCGGGCCGACGTCACCGGCGCCGACGTCATCCTGCTGATGTGTGCGCCCAACCACGTCACCAGCTACGTGCCGGACGCCTCGCCGGATCTGTGGCAGCGATACCTTGCCATCATCTTCGACGGCCTACGCCCAGAAGGCGCCCACCCGCTGCCCCACCCGCCGCCGCACGCTCTTTGACGCCGTCAAACAGCGTCTGACGAACAGTGCGGGCTCGCCCTCCACGGGGCGGGCGCACTGTTGCATCTCACCGATCGACTTCGGTCGAGGCTGCCTGCGCTGCGCCGAGGCGGTGCGGTGACGGCGCTGGGCCTGGGTCGCGACCCACCCCGGCGATGTTCAGTCTGTCGACCCAGGAGCGAACACTTGACGGACACATCGATGCACCCTAGGTTCATACGACATCAGACATAGGATGTCATAGGATGTGGTGCATGCGGCAGCTTCGGCTGCTCCTGACTTCTTTCCTCCCGATCGTCCCCTTCGCTGCTCGCCCCTAGCTCACTGGTCCAGCGCGGGCGGCCGGCCCGGCTCCACCTGCGGCCACGGCTCCATCGCGAACCCTGCACGAGACCGGCAGGACTCCCTCGTCATCAGCCGCTTCAGCTCCGCCGGGCTGGCGCGGCCCGACGCTGCCGAAACCAGTCGTACAGCCACGGACACCGGCGTCCTTGGCGCCCAGGCATCCCCCCTTGAAGGAACAGGACCCCATGAAGCTGTCTGCCCTCGGCCGCATCGCTCTGGCCACAGGCATCGCCGTGCTGACCACCGCCGTGCTCCCCGGCACCCCCGCGGCCGCCGCCCCGGTGAAGAGGAAGATGCTCCCCGTTCTGGTCGAGTTCAGCGACGCCTCCTTCCAGTTCCCGGACAAGGTGAAGGCGTCCACGCCGGACACCTACTTCGGCGCGAAGAGCGACTCGGCCGCGTCGTACCTGTCGGAGTTGTCGCGTGGGCAGTACACGCTGGTGCCCGCCGTACCGGAGCAGTTCCTCGGCCCGATCAAGCTGGACCTCAGCGCCGCCGGCTGCCCGCAGGGCAAGATCAACCAGTTGACCCGGGAGGAGCTCACCAAGCGCGGCCTGGTCGCGGGCAAGGACTACGAGAGCCTGTCGATCGTCTTCCCGGCACAGAAGACGAACTGCCCCTGGGCCGGCCTCGCCACCCTCCCCGGCCCGACCACCTGGATCAACCTGTACGGCACCGCCAGCGGCATCGACGTGGTCGGCCACGAACTCGGACACAACCTGGGCTTCGGGCACCAGGGTCGCGTCAAGTGCACCGGCGGCAACCTGGGCGCGTGCAAGTCAGGGGGCGCCAGCCACACGACCATCATGGCCGGCGGGTACCGGCCGGCCGGCTTCTCCGCACCGGAGATGATCCGTGCCGGATGGCTCAACGGCGGGGCGTCTCTCAAGGTCACCAAGTCGGGGGTCTACACGCTGCGCTCCCTGCACGGCAAGGGCAGCGGAGTCCGGGCCCTGGACATCGCCCTGGGCGGCGACCGGCTCGTCATCGAGTACCGCCACGCGGCCGGCAACTTCGACGCGAAGCTCGAGGGCGTCCACGCCTACCGTGTCCCCAAGGGCTCCTACGGTGCCTCGTCACTCATCGACACCACGACGGCGGACAAGACGGCCACCAACAACGCACCGCCGAACGCGGACGCCATCACCAAACTGACGGACAAGGCGAGCAAGCTGTCCGTCGCCGTCGTCTCCTCCGGCGGCGGCCAGGCGAAGGTCAAGGTCGCGCTCAACGGCGATTCGCTCGCGGCCATCGACGCGACCCCCTCGAAGTCCGCGTCCCCGACCCCCACCCCCAGTGCGAGCGCAAGCGCGAGCACTGGCACGGAAGCCGTGACCGACGGCTCCGAGCCGGTCACCGAGCTCGGCTCCGAGGAGCTCACCGCCGGTGGCGGTCGCTCGACCGTCTTGCCGCTCGCCGCCGGCGGCGGTGCCGCAGTGCTCGCGGTCGGCCTGGGATTCCTGCTGGTGAAGCGTCGTCGCAATCGCGCCTGACCGGCCTGTCGGGCCCCGGACGACCGCTCGCGCGGCGGGCGGCCGGGGCCCGGTCAGACGGTCAGTCGAACTCCTCCACGTACTCCTCGGTGGGGCCCAGCTCAGGATGGTCGCGCAGCTCCAGGACCGGGCCGAGCCGGTCGGTCTCCAGTACGACAACCGTGTTCTCGCCGGCGCGCAGCAGTGGCGCGGGGCAGTAGAGCGTCACCTGCGGGCCGATGTCCCAGTAGCGGCCGAGCAGGAATCCGTTGACCCAGACCAGGCCGTGCACCGACCCGGGCAGGGCGAGGAAGGTGTCGGCCGGCTTCTCGATGGGCACCGTCGCCACCGCGAAGCCGGCACCGGTGCTGGCGGGTCCGGCAGAGGTGGCGCGGCGCAGGTCGTCCGGTGTCCACTCGGACAGGGCGATCGGCGAGCTGGTCCAGCCGTGCACGATCCGGCGGTCGACGAGCACCGGCCCGAGCAGGCCCTTGTGCTGACCGACCAGCGGGCCGTAGTTGATCCGGCCCAGGTTCTCCACCAGGATCTCCAGGCGCACTGCCGCACCGGTGCCGCGAATCGGCAGCTCCGGATGCTCGGAGTCGGCGACACCGATCGGCACACCGTCGACGAGGACGATCGCCCGGTCGCGTACGTCGGTCAGGATGACGACGTGGTCACCCGTGGGGATCCTCGGGTGGGCGGTGAGCAGCACCATCCCGGCGTCCAGGCCGAGCTGCTCGAAGGTGGCCGGTCGTGCACCGGTCGACTCCGGGGTGGGCACGGCACGCAGGCCGGCGATCAGGTCGGCGCGGTGGGTCAGCGGCACCTGTGCCGGCGGGAGCACCGGCATCCGCTCGGAAACTCGCAGCTGCCCGGTCGCGCCGAGTGCCGCGCGCATGGCGTGGAACTTGGCGGTCAGCGTGCCGTCCTCGGCGATCGGCGCGTCGGAGTCGTAGCTGGTGATGGTGGGCTGCAGCCGGCCTCGGTCCGCGTTGGCGCCGGCCCACAGGCCGAAGTTGGTGCCTCCGTGTGCCATGTAGAGGCTGACGCTTCCGCCCTCGTCGATGATGGCGTCGAGAGTCTTGACCGCGCTATCCACCGCGCGGACATGGTGTCGCTCGCCCCAGTGGTCGAACCAGCCGTTCCAGTACTCGGCGACCACGAACGGTTCGTCGGGCCGGCGCCGGGCGAAGAGGCTACGGGCGGCTTCGGGCTTCGAGCCGAGAGTGGCCGCAGCCAGCGTTCCGGGCACCGTCCCGGCGTCGTGCATCAGTTCGGTGGGGCCGTCGGCGGTGAACAGCAGCTCGGTGATGCCGCGGTCGAGCAGGGCCGAGCGAATCCAGCGCAGGTACGCCTCGTCGTCGCCGTAGCTGCCGTACTCGTTCTCGACCTGCACCGCCACGACCGGCCCGCCGGCCTGCGTCTGCTGCCGTGCGATGCGGGGAATCAGCTCGTCGAACCAACGCTCGACCGGCCCGGTGAACGCCGGGTCGGAGCTGCGCAGGACCACGTCGCGGGCGGTTAGCCAGGCTGGCAGGCCACCGTTGGACCACTCCGCGCAGATGTACGGGCCGGGCCGCAGGACGACGTCGAGACCCTCTTCACCGGCGAGCGCGACGAACGCCTCAAGGTCGTGCCAGCCGTCGAAGCGGGGCGCGCGGTCGGCGAGCGGCTGGTGGAAGTTCCACGGCACGTACGTGTCGAGGGTGTTGAGACCGAGGTCGGCCAGCCGCCGGATCCGGTCGCGCCACAGCTCCGGGTGGACCCGGAAGTAGTGCAGGGCGCCGGAGAGGATGCGGTGGGGGACGCCGTGTCGGTGGAGCTGACGGTCGCTCCATCCGAGCGCGGGCGATGGCCTGTTCAACGGTGTCAGTGTGTTGCCCGGCCGGGTCGTCTCGATCATGGCGGAAGCCTATGTTACCCGTGCCATCCGTAACAATGGCGCTAGGATGCCGCCGTACCGGGTTCTCAGGAGGGCGGGGCGGATGACCGAGGCGACAATGCGTGGCAGGCAGCCGAGCATGGCTGACGTGGCACGCGCCGCCGGTGTGTCGGCGCAGACGGTCTCGCGCACGCTGCGCGACTCGCCGAACGTCAACGCGGAGACCCGGCGTCGCGTGCTCAACGCGGTCGAGCAGCTCAAATACCGGTACAACGGCGCTCCCCGACTGCTGTCCTCGGGTCGGAGCTTCACGCTGGGCCTGGTCCTGCTGCAGGCCGGCGGCTACTACTCGCGCTCGGCGGTGACCGCCGGGGTGGAGGCGGCGGCAGGTCAGGCGGGTTACTCGGTGAGCATCGCGACCCTCGCCGAGCTGGACACCGCGTTGATGGAGAAATCCCTGCTCAAGCTCTCCGACCAGGGCGTCGACGGCATCATCATCGCGGTCCCCCTGATCTCCGTGACCCAGCGGATGGAGGACATCACGCGGGACATTCCCACCGTCACGGTGGACGGCTCGCGCACCACCGGGGCGCGGGTGCTGGGCATCGACCAGCACGAGGCGGGGCGCACGGCCACCCAGCACCTGCTGGACGCGGGGCACCGCCAGGTGTGGCACGTGGCCGGGCCGGACGAGTGGATCGAGGCACGGCAGCGTCGGCAGGGCTGGCAGGAGTGCCTGGCGGCCGCCGGGATCGACGCGCCACCAGCGCTGGAGGGCGACTGGTCGCCCGAGTCGGGCTACCGCCAGGGGCAGATCCTCGCGATGATTCCCGAGGTCACCGCCGTCTTCGTCGCCAGTGACGAGATGGCCTTCGGCGTGATCAAGGCGCTGCGGGAGCGCGGGCGGTCGGTGCCGCAGGACGTGTCGATCGTGAGCGTGGACGACATCGAGCTGGCCGCGTACTGCCACCCGCCGCTCACCACCGTTCGGCAGGACTTCTACCGCTCCGGGGCGGCCGCTGTCGCACTCCTGCTCGGCACCGATGAGGACGGCGAAACGCTGACGCCGGCGACCCTGATAGTCCGGGAGTCGACTGCGGCGCCGCGGGCCCGCTGATCGTCACGCCGTCGACACATCGTTCTTGACGGCTCATGTTACGGGTGCCACAGTAACAACGCGCGGCCCGCCCCAGTGATCTAGCGGCCCGCGCCCCCGTGCACGCCGATCACTCCCGCACCGATGTGCGCCCCGCCCCGGAGGACCACCCCCATGTTGAGAAAACCCATCGTCCTTGCTGTCGTCGCGACGACAGCGCTCAGCCTGATCGCGGGCTGTTCCGGAGGCGACGACAACGCCGACGGCAAGAAGACCCTGAAGGTCGCGGCCTTCGAGGGCGGCTACGGCCGGGACATGTACGTCCAGGTCGTCGAGGCGTACAAGGCCAAGCACCCCGATGTGGACGTGCAGCTGCAGCTCTCGAAGACGCTTGAGGACGAGATCAGCCCGAACATGAAGGCCGGCAAGTTCCCGGACGTCGTGGTGCTGCCCCAGGGCCGCAAGGCCGCGCTCGCCGAGACGCTGGTCAAGGACAAGGCGCTGGAGGACCTCACCGGCGTCCTGGACATGACCGTGCCGGGCGAGCAGACCACGGTGCGGGCCAAGCTCGCCGACGGGATCGTCGGCAACCTCAGCACGAACCCGTACAACGACGACAAGACCTACCTGATGCCGATGTACTACGCGCCGACCGGCCTGGTCTACAACAAGGGTCTCTTCGCGCAGAAGGGGTGGCAGGTCCCCACCAGCTGGGACGACATGTTCAAGCTCGGCGACACCGCCAAGGCCGAGGGCATCGCGCTGTTCACCTACCCGACCGCGGGCTACCTCGACTCGTTCTTCTTCGCGCTGCTCGCCGACGTGGGCGGTGACCAGTTCTACAAGGACGCAATGACCTACTCCGACGGCGTCTGGAAGACCGCCCAGGCCCGCCAGGCCCTGGACATCACCGCCAAGCTGCTGAGCTACGCGGCGAAGACCACTGTGGGGTACGCGAACGAGCAGGACTTCACCAAGAACCAGCAGTCGCTCCTCGACAACAAGACGCTGTTCATGCCGAACGGCACGTGGGTCGTCGGTGAGATGAAGGACGCGCCGCGCGCCAACGGGTTCGAGTGGGCGATGGCTCCGCTGCCGGCGGTCACCGCAGGTGGCAAGCGCTATCTGACCACGATCGTCGAGTCGGCCTGGGTTCCGAGCGGAGCCCAGAACAAGGACGCCGCGAAGGACTTCGTCGCGTACCTCTACTCCGACGAGGCCGCCGGCATCTTCGCCAAGTCCAACGCGATCCAGCCGGTCAAGGGCATCGCCTCGACGCTGCCCGCCGAGATCGCCCCGTTCTACCAGCTCTACGAGGACCCGACCGTCACCGCTCTGGTTGGTGGCTTCGCCAGCACCGCGCCGGTCGAGGGCGTGAACATCAAGGGCACGCTCTTCGACACCGCGAACAGCATCATCAGCGGCGACAAGACCGTCGACCAGTGGCAGACCGCGCTGAACGACGCCAGCGAGAAGCTGCGGCAAGCGGGCAAGTGACGCCCCGGCGGCAGCCCGGGACCGGGCTGCCGCCGATCCCCTCCCCCGCGAGAACCAAGGACTGGTCACGGTGACGACGACCCTCACTCCACCACCCACGGGCACCAGCAGGCGTACGCCCAGCAGGTCCCCGGCGTCAGCGCGTGGCTCCGCCGCACGCGGCCGGCGCGGCGACGGTCGGTTCGTCGCCGCCTGCCTGCTGCCGGCGCTGGCACTGTTCGCGCTGTTCATGATCTGGCCGACCGTCAGCGTGTTCCGGATGTCGCTCTACAGCTGGAGCGGCTTCTCGGCGCAGATGCGGTTCGTCGGCCTGGACAACTTCGCCAAGCTCGTCGACGACGAGCAGTTCCTGCGCGCGTTCCAGAACACTGTCGCGCTGCTCGTGGTCGTGACCGTGGTGACGATGGGGATGGGCCTGTTCCTCGCGGCCGTCATGACCCGGCAGAAGCTGCGCGGCCACACCTTCTACCGGTTCGTGCTCTACATCCCGAACGTGCTCTCGGTCGTGGTCATCGCGGCCATCTTCTCGGCCGTATACGACCAGGAGAACGGCCTGCTCAACGGCACACTCCGGCTGCTCTCGCTGGACGGACTGCAACAGGTCTGGCTGGGCGACCAGAAGGTGGTGCTCTATTCGGTCGCGACCGCGATGCTGTGGCAGTCGCTGGGCTACTACATGGTCATCTACATGTCGAGCATGGCGAGCATCCCGGAGGAGTTGTACGAGGCCTCCGCGCTCGACGGCGCCTCGGCCAGCCGGCAGTTCTTCGCCGTCACGCTGCCGCTGATCTGGCAGAACCTGCGCACGACGTTGACCTTCTTCATCCTCAGCGCGGTCAACCTCAGCTTCGTGCTGGTTCGCGCGATGACCGGCGGCGGCCCGGACGGCGCCTCCGAGGTGCTGCTCAGCTACATGTACAAGCAGGCGTACACGAACTCGGCCTACGGCTACGGCATGGCCATCGGCGTGGTGATCTTCGCTTTCTCGTTCCTCGTGTCGCTCCTGGTGAGCCGCGCGACCCGGCGTGAGCCCCTCCAGTTCTAGAGGACAGTCCCATGACCACGATCAACAAATCCGGTCCACGGCCCGGCCGTGGCCTCACCCACCTGCTCGTCGGCGGGATCACGCTGCTCATCGTGATCCCGGTCGCCTGGGTGCTGGTGGCCTCACTCAAACGCAAGAGCGAGTTCTTCGGCAGCCCCTGGACCCTGCCCGAGGGCCTGCACCTGCAGAACTACGTCGACGCGTTCGGCGGTGCGCAGATGGGCCGCTACTTCGCCACGTCGGTCCTGGTCACGCTCCTCGGCCTGGTCTTCGTGCTGGCTGTCTCGGTGCCGGCGGCGTACGTCGTCGCCCGGTACGAGTTCCGCGGCAAGGGCATCGTCGAGGTGGCACTGCTGGCTGGGCTGTTCGTCAACGTCAACTACATCGTCGTGCCGATCTTCCTGATGCTGGTCGACTGGGACCGCGCGCTGGTCGACGTGTTTCCGGACGGGTTCTTCCTCGACAACCCGGCGATGCTCTCGCTGGTCTACGCGGCGACCTCGATCCCGTTCACGATCTATCTGCTGACCGCGTACTTTCGCTCGATTCCAGCGGAGTTCGAGGAGGCGGCGCTGTTGGACGGCGCGTCCCGGTTCCGGATCATGACGCGGGTGATGCTGCCGATGGCCCGGCCGGCGGTCACCACGGTGATCCTGTTCAACTTCCTGGCGTACTGGAACGACTTCGTCATCGCGCTGACCCTGCTGCCCGGCGAGGGCAAGACGTTGCAGGTCGGCCTGCTCAACCTGATGGCCGCGCAGAAGGCGGCCGCGGACCCCGGGCGGCTCTACGCCGGCATGGTCATCGTCATCGTGCCGGTGCTGCTTCTGTACGCGCTGATCCAGCGTCGCCTGATCCAGGGCATGGCTGCCGGCGGCGTCAAGGGCTGAGGCCCGAGAAAGGGATGTCATGAAGGAATCCACGCGTGCCACTCTGCTCATCGTCGCCCGGCTGCTGATCGCGCTCGTCTGCGTCGTCACCGTGGTGGTCGTTCGACCCACGGTCGGATGGGGCAACCTCGCGATCATGCTCGTGGCGCTCGCCGTGCTGATCGGTCTTCTCGCGGACTACAACCGAAAGTTCCGGTGACCCGGACCGGCGCCGGCCGACGAGCCCGCGGTCCCCCGGGCCCGTCGCTGGCCTCACCCCCGGTCGTACGCGCAGGACAGCTCCAAGGAAGTGAACTGCTCCCCACCACCCCCATGGTTAGGACTTCCGATGCGTTTGTTCAGGTCCTCGTTGGTGGCTTTGACCACGCTAGCCACCGCGATACTCGTCGCCGCGCCCCCCGCCGCGGCAGCCGCAACGAACTACTACGTCGACTGCTCCGCGAGCACTTCGGGCAGCGGCACCCAGGCCAGTCCCTGGAACAGCTTCACGCCGGTGAACGCCAGGACGTTCGCCGCCGGAGATCAGATCCTGATCCGGCGAGGCACGACCTGCGCCAACCAGCAACTCTTCCCCAAGGGTTCCGGCGCGGCCGGCGCACCGATCATCATTGACGCGTACGGCAGCGGCGCCAAGCCGGTGCTGGCCGGCAACGGCGCCGTCATCGACGTGGTCAAGCTCTACAACCAGCAGTACTGGGAGATCCGCAACCTGGACATCTCCAACAAGGGGTCGGCGATCGCCACCCGCCGTGGCGTGCACATCATCCGCGAGAACTCCGGCACCGGCACCTACTACCGGGTGACCGGGCTCAGCGTCCACGACGTCAACGGCAACCAGACCAAGAAGGACGACGACGCCAGCGCCGGCATCTTCTTCGAGGTCCTCGGTTACACAACGCAGACGAAGTTCGACGACGTGTTGATCAACAACAACACGATCGCCACCGTCGACCGCTACGGCATCCACTTCTGGACCCGCTGGATGGTCCGACCCGAGCTGGCCAACCCGAACTGCGGCTCCACCTGCGGAAACTGGCTTCCGCAGACCCGGGTCGTCGTACGCGGCAACACGGTCACCGACATCGGCGGCGACGCCATCGACGTGCACCACACCCAGAGCGCCCTGGTCGAGAACAACCGGGTGGACGGCTTCCGGGTCCGCGAGCCAGCGCAGTGCGCCGCCGGCATCTGGGGCTGGAACATCAACGACGCCCTGTTCCAGTTCAACGAGGTCAGCGGTGGCCGGAGCACCTGTGACGGCCAGGGCCTCGACCTGGACGAGGGCAACATCCGCACCATCTACCAGTACAACTACAGCCACGACAACGAGGGCGGCTTCATCCTGCTGTGCAACGGCGGGGGTTCCACCACCAAGGACAACATCGTGCGCTACAACATCAGCCAGAACGACCGCGGCCAGATCTTCGACCTGGTCTGCGGCAAGCTCACCAACACGAAGATCTACAACAACGTCTTCTACGTGGGCGAGGCCGCCCAGATCATCAACAACGGCAACGGCTCGGGCGGCGCCAATGTCGAGTTCTACAACAACATCTTCTACGTGACCACGACCCAGGCCAGCTACAACGCCGGCGCTCTGCTGTTCGACTCCAACGTGTTCTACGGCCAGCACCCGGCCGGCGAGCCCGCCGACTCGAACAAGATCACCGCGGATCCGCTGTTCGTCGCGCCGGGCACCGCCACCTCGATCAGTGACGCCGGTGGCTACCGGCTGCGCACGGGCTCACCGGCACTGGCGAGTGGCCAGGTCATGACCGCCCCGGGCAGCCGCGACTACTTCGGTGGCGCCGTCACCCAGGGATGCCGTCCCGACCGGGGCGCGCACCAGCTGAGCACGGTCTGCGTGCCCAGCGCCGGCGTCATCCCCCGCACCGGCTGGTCGCTGAAGTACACGGACAGCCAGGAGACCGCCGCCGAGAACGGGGCGGCCACCAACGCCTTCGACGGCAACCTCAGCACGATCTGGCACACCAGGTACACCGGCGGCAACGCCCCGATGCCCCACGAGATCCAGATCAATCTCGGTGCGAGCTACTCCGTCTCCGGAATCCGCTACCTGCCCCGGCAGGACAGCGGTGGCGGCGCCGCCAACGGGCGCATCGGCCAGTACGAGGTCTACGTCAGCACTGACGGCGTCAACTGGGGAACGGCCGTGGCCACCGGCACCTTCGCCAACAACGCCAGCCAGAAGGAGGTCCGGTTCACCGCCAAGACCGGGCAGTACCTGCGGCTGCGCGCCCTGAGCGAGGTCAACGGCAACCCGTGGACCACCGCCGCGGAGATCTACGCCCTCAACTGACCGGGCACAAACACCAGGGAGCCTCCGGCATCGCGCCGGAGGCTCCCTCACGAGTACATCAGGTGCAGCGTCATCCCGGCTTCGGCGTGCGCCAGGTTGTGGCAGTGGTTGGCCCACGTGCCGGGGTTGTCGGCCCGGAACGCCACCTCCCACACGTCGCCGGGGCGTACGTCGAAGGAGTCCAACCACAACGGGCTGCCCGTCGCCCGCCGGTCGTTGCGGGACAGCACCAGGACGTGATGGCCGTGCAGATGCCACGGGTGCACGATCTGGGACCGGTTGACGATCGTGAACTTCACGGCGTCACCGAGGCGTACGACCTGCGGTGGGATGTCCGGGTCGGCCGCGCCGTTGACGGTGTGGGCGTATCGCGGGAGCAGTCCCCGCAGGTCCAGGCCGCGGTCGAGAACGAGGGTGAACTCCCTGTCGAACCGGGACCACGGCACCGCGGAAGCGCCGCCGTAGGTGAGCGGATCCAACACCGGCCAGGCGGTGGTGGCCGCCGAGACCGGTCCGGTCGAGTAGACGGCCCGGCCATCGACGAACAGGGCGACCGGCGTGGCGGGCGCGGTGAACACCAGGTCGTAGCGTCCCCCGGCCGGGATCGACACGGCGGTGTCCACGAGCGGGGTCGGGCCGTGCAGGTCGGATCCGTCGATCGCGGCGACCCGGAACGGGGTGCCGGCCAACGCGTACCGGTGCGTCGTGCTGTCGGTGTTGATCAGCCTCAGCCGCACGGGCACCCCCGCCTCCACCGGCTCGGTTCTCGGCTCGGGCAGCGCGACACCGGCCAGGGTGTGCACCGGCACTGTGACGTCGACGCCGGTCACCGCCGTCGGGCGCACCACCAGGACACCGTAGAGGCCCATCCGCACGCCGACGTCGGAGACCGAATGCGTGTGGTACCAGTACGTGCCGACCTGGTCGGCACGGAACCGGTAGACGAACTCCTGCCCGGGCCGGACCGCCGCCTGGGTCACTCCGGGCACCCCGTCCTGGCTGTTCGGCACGTCGTACCCGTGCCAGTGCAGGGTGACGCCCTTGGCGATGTCCCGGTTGCGCAAGGTCACCTCGATGACGTCGCCGACGGTGGCCGTCAGCTCCGGCCCGGGGACCTGCGCGTTGAACGCCCACGCCGCGACGTCCCGGCCGCCCGCCCGCACCGTGGCGGTCGCGGCCGTCAGGGTGAACCGCCTGGTCGGTTCGCCGACGGTCCGCGCATCCCCGTATTCATGATCGTGGGGTACGCCGGGCGCTGCGGTCGGGGCGACGACCAGCCCGGTTCCGGTGACCAGCGCCGCGATCGCCACCCCGAGGGCCGCCCGGGACACCGTCCGGGACGGGCGCGCGCCGAGGGCGAGCCACGAGACCGCCGTTGCCGCCAGCACCCCGGCGACCGCCAGCAGTCCCACACCCGCCGACGCCGGATAGCCGTGCAGCAGCGTCACGAGCAGGGCGCTGCTCTGCGCGTACCCGGCGAAGAGGAGCGGGACCGCGACGGACCGGATGTCACCCGCGGCCCGCAGCAGCCGCGGCCCGGCGACGGCGACCGCCGCGAGCGACAGTGGGGCGGCGATGAGGACCTTCTCGGCCGCGAACCACCAGCCGGTGCGGGCGAGCGCGGTGATCGTGACCGCGCGGGCGAGCGTGGCGAGCAGCGCGAAGGCCGCCAGCCCCAGCGCGAGCGGGCGACGCCGAGCGGCGGACGCCGCACCACCGCCCAGCCATCCGCCGGCCGCCAGGACCGCGATCACGAGGTCGGCCGCGAGCAGCGAGCCGGTGGTCATGCCGGCTCCCCCTCGAGAACCGTCACGGGTGCGGCGTCGACAGGTTCCGGTCGGTCCAGCTGTCGCGCTGCCCTCAACACGCCGACCACGACGTGCACAGCGATGATTCCGTTGACCGCGTGCAGCCCGGCGATGGTCAGGCCGAGCGGCGTGCTGGCGCCGGCGTCGTCGGTGGACGCGTTCGCGAGCATGGCGATGAGCGCCTGCACGACGACGAGCCCGACAGGCAGGACCGCCAGTCCGATGATCCGGCCCGGCGCCTTCGCCAGCGCGGCGAACAGGGCGGTGAGCATTGTGAGAACGGGGATGACCGCCATGCCGTTGACGCTGTGCAGGGCGTACGCGCCGTCGCCGGCGGGCTTCGTGAACCCGCCCACGGCGGCGAAGACGAACTGCAGGGCGAACGAGACGAGCAACAGGATGCTGACGATGACGAATGCCTTGCGCATGGTGAGCTCCTAGAGGTGTGCCGAGGTCAGGGCCCGGGCGACGTGATCGGTGGCCGTGATCGCCCCGTACGCGACGAGCCGCACGAGGTCGGCGTCGGCGGGATGGGAGAGCCGCCAGAGGGCCACGTCGCCCACGCTGATCGCGCTGGGTGCGAACGCCGCCAGCAACGCGATCCGGGTCCCGACGCGGTCCGTTCCGGGTACGTCCCGGACCAGGTCGACGGCCCAGTCCGAGGGCCGGGCGGGGTAGCGGCCGTCCTCCCAGCGCACGGCTGCCGTGACGGTCTGGCGCGCCACGTCGCCCAGCAGGTCCCCGGCCTGCATGGCGGCGTTCCTCAGGGCCGCGTACGCGACGCCGACCGGGCTCTCCCCCGCCCAGGCCGGTGGTTCCGTCGTACCGACGTCGAGCAGCGGGAGGCTGCGGCCGGGTTGCCTCGGTTCCCGGGCCGTCCTGGCGTAGAGCCGGCCCCCGACCGACCGCACCACTGAGGAGCGTTGCAGGCCACCGGGCAGCAGATCGGGGTCGAGCAGCGCCGAGACGACCCGGTTGATGAAGTGGAAGACGAGCAGGGTGCCGGTGACCTCGGGGCCGTACCGACTGGTCCAGCCGGCGGCCATCGGGCTGCGGCTCGCCTCCGCCCAGGCGGCCAGCTCGGCGTGCCTCGGCTCGGACGGCGTCCCGCCACGGGCGATGACCTCGGCCACCTCGTGCTCGCCCAGCGCGTGCAGCAGCATCACGTGGGCGTCGACGCAGAACCGGCAGCGGTTGGCCCGGGACACCGCCGACGCGACGATCTCGCGGTCGACCCGGGACACGTCCCCGGCGAGCAGGGCCTCACGCATCAGCGACCAGGTCGCGGCCAGCACCTCCGGCACGGCCGCGAGCGCCTGGAAGGTGGGTGCCGGGCCGAGGAACTCGTCTCTCAGCTGCCGGTAGACCTCGCCGGTCAGACCGGTTGCCGCACTCGCTGGAGCCGGGGTGAAGAAGCGGTATGTCATGGGTTCGATGCTTGACCTGAGGGGTCGGAAAAGCGTCGTGCCACCGCAGGCACTTGGCTGGCCGCCGATACCGCGTCCGCAGTACGCCCACCTACCGCAGGCGGTGGATGCTCGCGGGTGGCGGCCCGTTCTACAGTGCGACCATGCGTCGCGACCTGCCGTACGCCCTCAGCGGCCTCGCACTCGGTGGCCTCCTGCTCGGCAACGCCGCGCTCGCGCCGGACGCCGCTCCGGTGCGGGTGGTCGACGTCTTCCTGGTCCTGGCCATGGCGGCGGCCATGGCGGTATGCCGGCGTTACCCGGTGGTGGCGTTGGGCGTGGTGACCGCCGCCATGCTGGCCCTGCACGTCCGGGTGCACCCCGGATTGTCCGTGGCGTTCCCCGTCCTCGGCGCGGCGTACGTCGCCGCCTGGCGGGGGCACCGATCGGCCACCGTTTCGGCCAGTCTGGTCTTCCTCGGCGGCTTCCTGGCCCGCGACATCTCGGCCGCGCCCGCCGACCGGCCCGGCCAGCTGATCGTCGACTGGACCGCCCTCCTGCTGGGCTGGTTTGTGGCGGCCAACGTCGCCGGGCTCGTCGCCCGGCAGCGTCGGGCGTACCTGGAACAGGTCGAACAACGGGCGATCGAGGCTGAACGCACCCGCGAGGAGATGGCGTTGCGTCGTGCCGGGGAGGAGCGCCTGCGCATCGCCCGGGATCTGCACGACTCGCTGACCCACAGCATCTCCGTGATCAAGGTCCAGGCCGGGATCGCCGTGCACCTGGCCCGCAAGCACGGCGAGGAACCTTCGGCCACGTTGCTGGCGATCCAGGAGGCCAGCGGCGCCGCGATGCGGGAACTGCGCACGACGCTCGACGTTCTCCGCTCCCCCACCGACGGAGACCCCGTCGGACTGGCCCGGGTGGACGAGCTTGCCGAGCGGACCCGGGCGGCCGGCGTACCGGTGCAGGTGACCGTCACCGGTCGGCCCCGGGACTTACCCGCCGAGGTCGACCAGGCCGGGTACCGCGTCGTCCAGGAGGCCCTGACCAACGTGGCCCGCCACGCCGGTCCCGCCACCGCGCAGATCCACGTCGAGTACGCCCCGGCGCAGCTGACCGTCTCGGTCGCCGACGACGGCCAAGCGTCGCCGGACCGGACGACGACACCCGGCGTGGGCCTGCGCGGCATGCGGGAACGGGTGACCGGGCTGGGCGGCACCCTGCGGGCCGCCGCCCGCGACGACCACGGATTCACGGTACGGGCGACGTTCCCCCTGGACGGCACACCATGATTCGGGTCCTGCTCGTCGATGACCAGGCTCTGATGCGGGCCGGATTCCGGGCGCTACTCGACGCCGAGGACGACCTGGAGGTGGTCGGCGAGGCCACCGACGGCAGATCGGCCGTCCAGCTGTCGCGACGCCTACGACCGGACGTCGTGCTCATGGACGTGCAGATGCCGGGGCTCGACGGTATCGAGGCCACCCGGCGCATCGCCGCTGATCCCGACCTCGCCGCGGTCCGCGTCCTCATCCTCACCAACTACGGGCTCGACTCCTACGTGTTCGCCGCACTCCGCGCCGGCGCCAGCGGTTTCCTCCTGAAGGACGCCGACCCCGCCGACCTGCTGCAGGCCGTTGCCGTCGTGGCTCGCGGCGACGCGCTACTCGCCCCGGCCGTCACACGCACGCTCATCAGCGAGTTCGTGGCCAGCCCACCGCCGGCCGAGTCAGCGGCCGGACGCGAGGTGCTGACCGCGCGCGAACAGGAGATCGTCGAACTCGTCGCCCGAGGGCTGGGTAACGACGAGATCGCCCTGCGAATGGTGATCAGTCCGTTGACCGCGAAGACGCACGTCAACCGTGCGATGGCGAAGCTGCACTGCCGCGACCGCGCCCAACTGGTCGTGTGGGCGTACGAGTCGGGGCTGATCACACCGCGTCGCCGGTGATCACCGGTCCGGTGGCGCAGACCATGGTCGGAAGTCCCTCCCGCCCGGCCTGCCACCAGCGGGGCCAGCGCCTCAGCCCGCGGCGGGTCGGGCGCGAACGTGCAACCGCTCCCCCTGCGGGCCGAAGAGACTGAGGGCCTCCGCCGTGCCGGGGCCGGGGTTGAGGACGAGGTGCGGGACCCGGGTGTCGAACTCGGCCACCTCGCCCGGGGTCAGCATCAGGTCACGGTCGCCGAGCAGCAGGCGCAGTCGGCCGGACAGCACGTACAGCCACTCGTACCCCTCGTGGGTCTGCGGGGTTCGCTCCCCGGCGGACGGATCCGGCGGGAAGATCTGTTTGAACGCCTGCAGGCCGCCCGGTCGGCGGGTCAACGGCAGGAACGTGATGCCGTGGATGACGATCGGTTTGGGGCGTACGCGAGGGTCGCCGGTGGCCGGGGCGTCGACCAGCTCGTCCAGCGCCACCTGGTAGGCGCGGGCCAGCGGGAGCAGCAGCTCCAGGGTGGGTCGGCGGCTGCCGGATTCCAGCCGGGACAGGGTGCTCACCGAGATGCCGGTGAGGTCGGCGAGCTGGGTCAGCGTGATCGCGCGTTGATTGCGCAGGGCACGCAGCCGGGGGCCGACGGCCGCCAGCGCGGCGGAGTCCTCATTTGCCATAACGGCAAGGATAGTTGCCACCTGGCCGGGGGCGACGCATGGTGGGCTCAGCCGACAGAGTCAGAGGGAGATACCGGTGGAAGAGACATACGACGTGGTGGTGGTGGGCGGCGGCGCCGCTGGGCTCAGCGGAGCCCTGGCGCTGAGCCGGGCCCGCCGGTCGGTGCTGGTGATCGACTCCGGTGAGCCGCGCAACGCGCCGGCCGACCGGGTGCACAACTACCTGGGCCGGGAGGGGACGCCGCCGGGCGAGTTGCTCGAGGTCGGGCGGGCCGAGGTCGCCGGGTACGGCGGGCAGTTCCACACCGGGCGGGTGAAGGAGGTGACCCGCGACGACGACGGGTTCCGGCTCGGCCTCGACGGCGGGGGTTCGGTGCGCGCCCGTCGGCTGTTGGTGACCACCGGGCTGACCGACGAACTGCCCGACGTGCCCGGTCTGGCCCAGCGGTGGGGACGCGACGTGCTGCACTGCCCGTACTGCCACGGCTGGGAGGTTCGCGACCGGCGGATCGGCATCCTGGCGACCGGACCGTTCGCCGTGCACCAGGCCGAGATGTGGCGACAGTGGAGTGCCGACGTGCTGCTCCTGCTGCACGACGCCCCCGCACCGGACGCGGAGGCCGCCGAGCGGCTCGCCGCCCGGGGCATCGCGGTTGTCCCGGGCCCGATCGCCGAGATCGAGGTGACCGGGGACGCGCTGACCGGCGTACGGCTGGCCGACGGGCGGGTGGTGGCGCTCGACGCGGTGGTGGTCGCGACGCGGCTGACCCCCCGCTCCGGCCTGCTGGTAGGGCTGGGCCTGGCCCCGGAGGAGGTGACGATGGGCGAGCACGTCATCGGCGCCCAGATTCCGGCCGATCCCACCGGCGCGACGAGCGTCCCGGGCGTCTGGGTGGCGGGCAACGTGGCCGACATCCGTGGCCAGGTGATCACGTCCGCCGCGGCCGGCCTCACCGCCGGCGCGGCGATCAACGCCGACCTGATCGCCGAGGAGACCCGGGCTGCGGTCACCGCGTACCGCCAGGTGGTGGCCACCGCGTTCGAGGAACCGGCGTGGGAGGAGCGCTACCAGTCCCGGCCGTCGGTCTGGAGTGGTCGGCCGAACCCGCAGTTGGTCGCCGAGGTCGCGGACCTGCCCCCGGGGCGCGCGCTGGACGTGGGCAGCGGGGAGGGCGCCGACGCGGTGTGGCTGGCCGAGCGCGGCTGGCAGGTCACGGCGGTGGACATCTCCACCACCGCACTGGACCGGGCCGCCGCGCACGCCGACACCGCCGGCGTCGGTGCTCGGATCGACTTCACGCACGCAGACCTGCGCGACAAGCCCCCCGCCGAGGAGGCGTACGACCTGGTGTCGGCGCAGTTCATGCACCTGCCGCCGGTGCAGCGACAGGAGCTGTTCGCCCGGTTGGCCGCGGCGGTGGCGCCGGGCGGAGTTCTGCTGATCGTCGGGCACCACCCGTCGGATCTGTGGACGACGGCACGCCGGATGCACATGCCGGACATGATGTTCACCGCCGAGGACGTGGCCGCCACCCTGGACCCGTCTGACTGGGAGGTGCTGACGGCCGAGGCCCGCCCCCGCGCAGCCACCGACGAGAACGGCCAGCAGATAACAATCCACGACGCGGTGCTCGTGGCGCGCCGCCGCTAGACCGCCGTCGACGCGCGCGAAGCCCACTCCGTCGATCATGGAGTTGTGGTGCCGGAATGGTGATGGTCCACGACCTTTGTCACCCACCACAACTCCATGATCGACGCAGGCGGGAGGTGGGCGGGGCGCGGGCGGGGGGCCGGCGGGCACTGAGACGTGAGAGGGGGTGGGGCGGGACTTCGCATGAGGTCGGCTCGGCGGTAGCGTTGCGCCACACTGACGGCCCGCGGGGCAGGCGACCGCCGACCCTCACGCCCCCCGATCGTACGGAGGATGGTGCATGTCCATTGGCGCTGAGCCGCGCGCAGGACGCGACGATGCGGCCTCGCGGCCACACTTCGAGCTCACCCTGCGCGGCTACGACAAACGCCAGGTGGACCGACACCTGGAGCAGCTCGACGGTCAGATCGCGATGCTCAGTGGGGAGCATGGGCGTTCCGCCGTTCGGGTCCGTGAACTGACCGCCGAGGTGCAGCGACTGCGTACCGAACTGGCCGACCTTCAGGAGCAACCGGTGCAGGTGGACCGCGCGACGATCCACGATCTGGGGCCGATGGTCGCCGAGATCATGACGCTCGCCGACAAGCAGGCCGCCATGATCATCGAGTCGGCGACCGACCGGGCGAACGAGCTGCGCAGCGAGTCGGAGCGCATCCTCGCCGACACCCGTGAGCGGGCCGCGCAGGCACGCCAGGACCTGGCCGAGGAGTTGGCGACCCGGCGTACCGAGCAGGAGCAGGCGCACGAGGAGCGGCGCACCCTGGCCGAGGCCGAGCTGACCGCGATCCGCGAGCACGCGGAGCAGCTGCGCGCCGACGGTGAGGCCGCCCACGAGCGCGCCCAGCACGAGGCGAAGCGGATCACCGAACAGAGCGCGCAGCAGCTCAACCAGACGCGGGTCGCCGCCGACGCGTTGATGAAGTCGGCGCGCACCCAGATCCAGCAGGAACTCCAGTCGGCCCGCGCGAAGAACCAGCAGGAGATGGCCCAGTGGCAGGCCAACGTGGAGCGCGAGGTCAACGAGCGTCGGACCGCCGCGGAGCGGGACATCGCCGAGCAGCAGGCCGCCGCTGAGCAGGAGCTCGCTGAGCAGAGCAACGCGACCGAGCAGCAGATCGCCGCGCTGCTGGCCGAAGCGCAGCAGCACGTGACCGAGCTGCGCAACCGCGCCGACGAGCAGGCCGCCAGCCACCAGCAGCAGCTCACCGCCCTCCAGCAGGAGATCGAGGAGCGTCAGCAGGAGGCCGCCGCGCTGCACACCGAGCTGGAGACCGGCAGTCAGCAGCTCGCCGAGATCCGCGAGGAGGGCGAGACGCTGGAGAACGAGCTGTCGAGGATGCAGCAGCGGCTCAGTGAGGTCCGCCGGGACCTCACCGCCGAGAGCGCCCGGCTGGAGGAGGCCCGACGGGCCGGCGACTCCGCCGAGCGGCACGCCAAGGAGGTCCGCGCCCGGGTGCAGCGGGAGGCGAAGCGGGTGGCCGACCTCGCCGCCGCCGCGGTGATGGCCGCGGCCGCCGGGGGTACGGAGACCGCCGAGTACCCGATGGTGGGTTCCCGTTCCGGTTTCGATCGCCCCAGCGCCGACCGCTCCCCCGCCGATCGGGTCGCTGAGGTGCGCAACGAGAGTGACCGGCCTGGTGACGACGAGTCCGCCGCCGACCAGTCCGGGAGTGAGCAGTCCGATGCCGAGCGCTCGCACCGGCCGACCAACCTCGACGAGTCGGTGAACACGCCCACCGACCGGCCGGCGGACGCGCCCACGGACGAGGCCGAGCGGATCTTCACTCGGCCCGACGCCCCGACCCCCGTGCCGTTCCTGGCCTTCGGGCAGCCGGTCAGCGAGAACGGCGCCGCCCGGCACTGATGACGGTGACGGTTGTCCCGGGCCCCTGCGATCCCGCACGGCCCGGGACGGTCTCGCCTGCGGTCGACCCGGGGGGATTCTGGGCCGAACCGGGCCGGCGTCTTCCGTGCAGCTGGCAGGCTGGGCTGACCGCCGCGCACCAGCGGTGGCCGCCGGCCCGCCGGCGACCGAGAGGAGCGCCCGGTGACCGACCGACCGGAGGAGTTCGACCTGCTCGTCGTGGGCGGCGGCAAGGCCGGGAAGACGTTGAGCATGGACGTCGCCCGGTCCGGGCAGCGGGTCGCCATGGTCGAACGCGGCATGATCGGCGGCAGCTGCATCAACGTCGCGTGCATCCCGACGAAGGCGCTGGTGACCAGCGCACGGGCGGCGCGCCTGCTGCGTGACGCGTCCGCGCTCGGCCTGGTGGTGGACGGCGGCCGGGTCGACGTGGACCTGTTGCGCGCGCACAAGCAGGACGTCGTCGAGGGGATGGTCGCCGCCAACCGGCAGCAGTTCCTCGACTCCGGTCTGCACCTGGTGATCGGTGAGGCCCGGTTCGTCGGCCCCCGGACCGTACGGGTGTCGCTCGCCGACGGCGGTGAGCGGCTGTTGCGCGGCGACGACGTGGTGATCAACACGGGTACGCGTCCGCATCTGCCCTCGGTGCCCGGGATGGCCGAGGCCGGGGTGCTGACCAGCGACAGCCTGCTGCACCTGGACCGGCTGCCGGGCCGGCTGGTGGTGCTCGGCGGCGGCACCGTCGGGGTGGAGTTCGCGCAGATGTTCGCCTCGTTCGGCAGCGCGGTGACGCTGATCGAGGGCGGCCCGCGACTGCTCACCCGCGAGGACCCCGACGTGAGTGACGCGGTGATGCGCGTCTTCGTCGACGACGGCATCGACGTACGGGTGGGCGTCGCGGTCGCCCGGGTCGACCGCGACGTCGACGGCACGGTCCGGGTGACGCTGGACGACGGCAGCCTGGTGACCGGGGACGACGTGCTGGTGGCGGCCGGCCGGGCACCGGTCACCGACGGGCTCGGCCTGGACGCCGCCGGCGTACGCCTCAGCGAACGGGGGTTCGTGGAGGTCGACGAGCACCTGCGCACCAGCGCAGAGCGGACCTGGGCGGCCGGAGACGTCGCCGGCAGCCCGCAGTTCACCCACGTCTCGCTGGACGACTACCGGATCATCCGCGCGAACCTCGCTGGTGGACAGCGCAGCACCGCCGACCGGTTGATCCCGTACACCGTCTTCACCACCCCGGAGCTGGCCCGGGTCGGGCTCACCGAGACCGAGGCGCGCCGCGCCGGGTACGACGTCCAGGTTGTCCACCTGCCGGTCGCCGCGATCCCCCGGGCGCGCACCCTGCGCCAGACCAAGGGCATGTGGAAGGCGGTCATCGACGCCAGCACCGACCGGATCCTCGGCGCGGCACTGCTCGGCGCCGAGGCCGGTGAGGTGATCACCTCGGTGCAGTTGGCCATGCTCGCCGGGATGCCGTGGACCGCCCTGCGCGACGCGGTCATCACGCACCCGACCATGACCGAGGGTCTCAACCTGCTCTTCGCATCGTTGCAGCCCAGCCCGGTCCGCTGACCGTCTTCACGGTGGCGGCCGGGCCGGCTACGCGGCGATCTCGTCGCGTACCCGTTGTTGGAAGGCTCGGGCCCGCGCCCCGGTGGGCGGCGGCCCGCCGTGCCGCGCGGCGATCGCCTGGCCGATCACCTCGGCCCGGTCACCGGCGTCGACCAGTCGTTGGCCGGCCGCCACCTTCGCGAGCCAGACTCCGTCGCGGTGCCGCACCAGCGAGCGGCACGCGCCGAGCACCGCATCCTCCGTGCCGGGCGCGGGTTGGTCCCCCGGTGGTGTCGGCAGGGCCAGCCACCAGGACAGCGCCTCGATGAGCAGTCGACGCAGGTCGGCCGGGGTGAGGTCGGCGAAGACCTCCCCCGCTGGCGGCCCGAGCAGCGGCAGCCCACTCTGGTGCAGAATGCTGCGGTCCAGCCCGTACCAGAAGCGGCCGTCGGCGGCGGGCCGGTCGGCCGGGTCGAGGGTGCACCGGAACGGCATGCCGGCCCCGGTGTTGATTTCGAGCTCGAAACCGGGTTCCGGGGTGCCCGAGGCGGCCACTGCCCGGTCGTAGGCGACCAGCTCAAGCCCTCGCGCCGGGCAGGGCAGCGCCTCGTGCCGCAGCCGCGCCACCAGCGCCCGTTTGGCGGTGTCGGTGAGCGGACCGGCGCTGACCAGCGCCACGTCCACGTCACTGCGGCCGGCCTGGTACGCGCCGAGCCCCACCGAGCCGGCCGCGTACGCGCCGACCAGGTCGGCCCCGAGGACGTCGCGGGCGGCGGCGACCAGGTCATCGAGGTAGCGCTGAAGATCGGAGTCCACGGGCCATCATGACGCACGGGTCGCAACCAGGCGGGGCTACCCCGCGTAGAGCAGCAGCAGACCGGCGACGGTGTACGCGACCATGAGCGCCAGCAGCGGCAGCTGACCGGCCACCGCCCGGGCCCGGGGGAACAGGTACAGGGCGCGGTCGTGGGCGAGCAGCGTGCCGAGCAGGTGCCCGAGGATGATCACGGTGATCTGGAGGGTGGCCACCCCGGACGGCGTGACCAGCCCGGTGTGCGGCTCCCAGCCGGCGGTGCCGAGCCAGTTGGCGCCGGTGCCCAACGGGTCGGAGAGCAGCGCGACGGTGCGCTGGCCCTCCAGGATCAGCAGCGAGTAGTAGTGCGCCACCACGTAGCCCACCGCGATCGGCACGATCGAGTGAGCGATCTCGCCCGGCACGCCCCGGGCGGCGGCCGGGTCGGAGCGGCCGATGCGCGCGGCGGCTCCGGTGGCGGCGAGGTACGCCACCGCCACGGCGGCGACGACCAGGGTCAGCCCGGCGCTGCCGGTGACCGCCGGGTGCAGGCCGTTCTCCTGGCTGAACCGCAGCCAGCCGGGCGCGTTGGAGAGACTGTCGTACATGGTGGAGCCGAGCAGCACGATCACCACGGCGACGAGGCCGGGGCGGGGCCGCAGCCCGGCGATCCCGTCGAGCGGGTTGCGCCACACCAGCACGCCGTCGGCTGCCCGGCCGACCGGGGCGAGCTGACCGATCAGGGCGCTGTACGTCTCGAACGGGTCGGCGTGGTCGAACCAGCCGGCGCCGAACACCGCAGCGCCGGCCAGCATGACCACCGCGTACGCGGCGAGCCAGGCGGTGATGACCGGCAGGGTGGCGCGGTCGGGTGCGACCAGTTCCAGCCAGACGAAGCCGAACAGGGTGGCGGCTGCCGGCCACCATCCCACGCCGGCCGGCAGCTGACGGAGCCCTCGGCGCGGGTCGCGCCGCACGGCCAGCGCCGCCAGCAGGTGAACGGTGCGCAGCGGGTTGACCGTTCGCCAGACTGGGCCGAGCAGCAGCGACAGCGGCGCCAGCCCGACCCAGAGCAGCACGTAGAGCGCGCCGGCCGTCGGGTTGTCCGCCGTGTCCGGCCCGCCCAGCAGACCCAGGCAGAACCAGGCGGCTGCGAGCAGGCCGAGCACCCGCAGCACCCACCGGAAGGTGGGCGCGTCGACGAGTCGGGCGAGCCATCCCGGCACCGGTCGGCCCCCGGTCGCGTCCCGGTCGAGTCGCGGCTCACGCCAGAGCAGGCCCAGGGCGAGGAACGTGACGACGAGGGTCAGCGCGGCGGCGACGACGAGCTGCGGCAGCGTGATCGGCAGGTCCTGGCGACCCCCGACGCCGTGTGCCAGCAGCGTGGGAGCGGCGGTCATGTCGCTCAGCGGACGACGAGCTGGAACAGCACCAGCTCGGTCTCGTGCGTCTCCACCTCGAACAGCCCGGTCTTGTCGGCCCGGAACTCCACCAACCCGGGGGTGCCGGCCGGCAGTCGAGCGCCCAGGTCGTAGCCGTGCACGTGCAGTTCGTCGGACGCGTCGGAGGTGACAGTGATCCGAACCAGCTCGCCCTTACCCACGGTGATTCGTCCGGTGGGCGGATCGACCCGCCGCTTCGCGATCGTCACGGTGATCTCCCGGTCCACGGCCGGGGTGCTGGCGGCGGCGCTCGGGGTGGCGCTGGCCGTCGGGGTCGGCGCGGTGGTGGCGCTCGGCGGCGCGGCGGACGTCGGTGCCGCCGAGGGGGTGGCGACGGAGGGATCGTCGTCCTGGCCGCACCCGACGAGGAGCAGGGCGGTGAGGGCGGCGGCGAGGGCGGCGGTAGTGCGGCCGGCGGGGGTACGGACGGACACGGGCGGGCTCCGAACGACGCGAGGGGACGGGTGTCGGGTTGATCGTCGGGGATGAGAACTGTACGTCTTGTTCGGCGGCGGGGATATGACCATGATGAACCAATGCGATCGAGGCTCGTCACTATGCGTCACATCCTGAGCCGCACCCTGGCGGCCCTGGCCGCGACGGTGGTGGTGTCGCTGTTGCTGCCGGTCGCACCGGCGTCCGCGCACGGCCAGTTGGCGACCAGCACCCCGCTGACCGGCACCGTCGTGCGCGAGCCGCTGACACAGTTGGGGTTGTACTTCACCGAGAAACCGGCCTCGAACGCCCACTTCACCGTCACCGGGCCGGACGGGTCGCGAGTGGACAATGGTTGGTCGTTCGGCGAGCCGAAGCGCCTGGACAAGCCGGTCCAGGAGTACTTCATGGTCAACGGTGTGTTCGAGCCGCGGCTCTACCACACCGGCTTCCCGGCCATGGTGACCGTCGCCCACTGGCCGGCGAAGGGTCGCTACACCGCCAGCTATCTCTCCGTCGCCTCGGACGGTGAGGCGGTGCGGGGCAACGTCACCTTCGACTACCAGGGGCCGAGTACGCCGGCGCCGGCCGGTTGGGTGGTGCCCACGGCGGGGCCGGACGCGACACTGCTTGCCCAGGCCGAGGGCGAGGGGTCGGCGAGCCCGGGGGCGACCGGCGGCCCGTCGGACGCCACCGGCGTCCCGGCGAGCGATCCGGCTGGCGCCACGGAAGAGCGGCGGGACGGCGGGTTCCCGCCCTGGTTGGTCCCGGCCCTGATCGTCGTCGTGGTGTCCGCGATCGTGCTGGTGGCGGCCCGCCGTCGACCCGCCGCACGGGGAGGCGCCACCGCGACCCGCCGACCGGTTGGCAGGGCGGGCAAGACGGCCAACGCGGGGAAGGCGGCGAACACGCCTCGCAAGCCCGGCAACCGGGCTGGTGGCCGGGCCCGAGGCGGACGGCGATAGGCCGCCAAAACCCGCATACCTGCGCGTACCACCGCGAACTTTCGCACGGACACGAGGAACTTTTGATGTATCGAGGCGAAGCCATGGACACTCCAATCGAAACGCCTTAATGTCTCGATCCATCCACCCGGTGTTTCCGCAACGTCACTCGTCGGCGTCGAGGACGTTACGGACCCGGGCCGACGGCCATCCTCACCGCTGCTTTGCGCCGGCCGTCGGACACTCCACCGCCTCCTGGAGGAACGATGGGCACACGCCTGCTACGCCGACTCCACAAACCCGCACTGGGTGCGCTGGCACTCGTCCTCACCGCCGGCCTCTGGGCCGCTCCGGCCACCGCCGCCCCCGCGCAGGAACCGGGTGTCACGCTGCGCGTCTTCGACGTGCAGGTGCCGCTCTCCACGCTCTGCACACTCAAGCCCGCGCAGACCCCGAACGTGGACAAGCTGATGTCCACAATCAACTGGACCTCGGCGGCCGACTTCGGCTTCGAGGACAACTTCGTCTCGCAGGTGCTCGGCAACATCACCACCACCCAGGCCGGCAGCTACACGTTCCGGCTCAGCAGCGACGACGGGTCCAAACTGGCGATCGACAACACCGTGGTGATCGACCACGACGGGTTGCACGGAGCGACCCCACCCAAGGAGGGCACCGTCACCCTCACCGCCGGGCTGCACCCGCTGCGCATCGACCACTTCGAGCGTGACGGCGGGCAGCAGATCACCCTGGAGTGGAAGACGCCCGGCTCGTCGTCCTTCGTGGTCGTACCGAACTCGGCGCTGAGCACCGACGCCGGCGTCGTCCGGGTGACCGCACCGGGCCGCAAGGAGTGCGAGGGCATCGCCGACACTCCCGGCGACGGCCTGCCGCTGACCGGGGTGCACCCGGGCTACACGCTAACCAACCTGCGGCCCAGCGGCTTCCAGCCGAAGGTCACCGGGATGGACTGGTTGGCCGACGGGCGGCTGGTCGTCTCCACCTGGGGCGGCAGCGACCAGTCCGGCACGTCCCAGGACGGTGAGGTCTGGATCCTCGGCAACACCGGCGGCGCGACCACTCCGGGCGCCGTGACCACCAAGAAGATCGCCGGCGGGCTGAAGGAGCCGATGGGGCTGAAGATCGTCGACGGGGTGGTCTACGTCTCGGAGAAGCAGCGGCTGACCCGGCTGGTCAACACCGGCGGCGACGAGGTGGCCGAGCGCCTGGAGACCGTCGCCACCTGGCCGTACGGGGGCAACTTCCACGAGTTCGCGTTCGGCCTGCTCTACCAGGACGGGTTCTTCTACCTGAACCTGTCGGTGTCGATCAACTCCGGCGGCGCCACCACCAACCCGCAGCCCGCCGCCAACCGGGGCAGCACCCTCAAAATCAACAAGGACACCGGCGCGGTCAGCTACGTCGCCGGCGGCCTGCGTACCCCGCACGGCATCGGCTGGGGCCCGGAGGGCGGCATCTTCGTCACCGACAACCAGGGCGGCTGGCTGCCCTCGTCGAAGCTGGTGCACGTCAAGCAGGGGCGGTTCTTCAACCACTACACGAACCCGGCTGGCCCGTTCGACACCAACCCGGTCACCCCGCCGGTGCTCTGGATGCCACAGAACGAGATCGCCAACTCGCCCAGCACCCCGCTGTACCTGACCACCGGCCGCTACGCCGGCCAGTTCGTCATCGGCGACGTGACGTACGGCGGCCTGCAACGGGCGAATGTGGAGAAGGTCAACGGCGAATACCAGGGCGCCCTCTTCCGGCTCACCCAGGGCCTGGAGGCGGGCGTCTCCGAGGTGAACGTCGGCCCGGACGGCGCGATCTACGTCGGCGGGCTCGGCGCGGGCGGCAACTGGGGCCAGACCGGGAAGCTGTCGTACGGCCTGCAGAAGCTCACCCCGAACACCGCCACCACGTTCGAGATGCTCGCCATGCGCGCCACCACGACCGGCTTCGAGGTCGAGTACACCCAGCCCGTGTCGACGGCGACCGCCACCGACCTGGCCGCGCGGTACAAGCTCAAGCAGTGGAGGTACGTGGCGACCTCGAACTACGGCGGTCCGAAGATCGACGAGGAGACGCTGACCGTCACCTCGGCCACCCTCTCGTCGGACGGCAAGAAGGTCAGCCTCACGGTGCCCGGACGCAAGGCCGGCAGGGTGGTGCACCTGCGGTCACCGCGCCCGTTCACCTCCACCAGCGGGCAGTCACTGTGGAGCACCGAGGCGTGGTACACGCTCAACTCGATCCCCGGCAGTCCCCCGCCGCCGACCGGTGGGACCATCACCGGCGTCGGTGGCAAGTGCCTGGACGTCGACAACGCGGGCACCGCCGACGGCACGAAGATCCAGCTCTGGACCTGCAACGGCACCACCGCGCAGTCGTGGACGAAGGTCGGCGACACGTACCGGGTGCTGGGCAAGTGCCTGGACGTGGACAACGGCGGCACCGCCAACGGCACGAAGGTGCAGCTCTGGACCTGCAACGGCACCGCCGCGCAGGTCTGGCAGCCGCAGTCCGACGGGTCGATCCGCAACCCGCAGTCCGGCAAGGTCCTGGAGGCCGCCGGCGGTAGCAGCGCCGACCGCACCCAGATCCAGCTCGGCACGTACGCGGGCGGCGCCCACCAGAAGTGGGTGGTCAGTGCCGGGGTAACCGGCTGACGTCGGGCGAGGGGCGTGGTCCGACCTCCGGTCGGGCCGCGCCCGAACCGTGTGGCGCAGGGTCACCGGCGCGCCGGCCGTACGGCGCCAGCGCGGCGGTGAGGCTGCCGTCGGTCAGGGACCGTGCGGCAGCGGCTGCGCCAGCGCGCGGAGATCCGAGGGAAGCTGGGCCAGGGCGTCCTCGAACTCCCGGTGCCCGACCACCCGGTGCATCGTCTGAAGAACCGCCCGAGTGCCCCGCTCTGCGGTTGGACGGTCGATTCCGGCGCGGTCGGCGACCCGGCGGAGGAACTCGTCGTAGCCGAACGCCTCCGGCGGCTCGGCGGCCTTGACCAGCAACGGGCTCAACTCGGCGGCCAGGTGAGGGGCCAACGCGCCCGCCTCACCGCCGCTGAGCCGCTCGGTGAGGGTCCGCAGAACGGCCTCGGTCAGTGGGCGCGCCTGCTCCGGCGGGACGCCCGCCCGTGCCGCGACCTTGTCGACGAACCCCAGCTCGGCCATTCCCCCGCCCTTCGTCTCGGAGATGCGTGGCTACCCGGGCCCGTCGACGGCAAACCCGGCGGGCGCAGCCGGACGGGTCTGATGGTTGCTCCGCGCGGCGCAGTCGGAGTCTCGTACGGTGAGGTCGGACCGGGAACCCGACGGCTGCCCGACGGCGGCCCGTGCCGCAGGAGGAGCAGATGGCCGTCGACCTACCCGACGTGATCGACCGGTACTTCCGGGCCGTCAACGACCGGGACCTGGACGCCTTCGTCGCCTGCTTCGCGGACACCGCGAGCGTCGCCGACGAGGACCGGCTGTACGACGGACGGGCCTCCATCCGCGCGTGGCGGCAGAAGACGATGGATGCCCACTCCTACACGGCCGAGCCGGTACGTGTCACACCACAGGCGGGCGACTCGTACCTGGCTCTCACCCGGGTCTCCGGCGACTTCCCCGGCAGCCCGGTCGAGCTGCGGTATCGGTTCACGCTGCGCGACAACCTGATCGGCGCCCTGGACATCCGCCCGTAGCAGCGGTCGCTGCTCGGCGCCGACGCGGCCCTCTGACCGCCCGGCGCCGGATGCCTGGCCGGTCCGACGCGCGACGTGATCAACCGCCGAACGGACGAGACGGCCCATGGGTCGGCGGATGACATGATGTTGCGACAACGGCTGTGGCTACGGAAAAGGGTTGCTGGTGTCCGATGGCGCACGTCGAGGCGAACACGTCCACGGCACCCGGGCGGATCGTGGTGACGCTGACCGGCGACCCGCGGCCGGAGGGCTGATGCCGGCCGAGCGGCGCGACACCGTGGTCGAGCAGAGCGTCCCCGCCCATGTCACGGACACCATGGCGTACCAGGTGGCGACCGACGTGCGAGCGCTGCGCGCGTTCGTCAGCGCCGGGGCACTGGCCCGGGGCCTGCCACCGCATCGGGTGGAGCTGCTGACACTGGCGGTCAGCGAGCTGGCCACCAACACCCTGCAGCACACCACCGGCGGCGGCCGGGTCCTGCTCTGGGCCGAGTCCGGCCAGTTGTTCTGCGACGTCGTCGACCGGGGGCCGGCGCGGGAGTTCGGCCAGGGAATGCCGTCCGCCGACTCGATCCGCGGCCGGGGGCTGGCGATCGTGGAGCAGGTCTGCGACGAGGTCGCCGTGCTCACCGGACCCGGGGAGACCGTCGTACGGATTCGCCTGAGCCTGTGAGCCGGGCGGCGATCCACGCCCGCTCGGGTCGCGTTGCCTGCCACAATGCGGACAGCCCGGGCCGACGGTGACCCCGGGCCGGACCCGACCGGGAGGACGGCACGATGCCGGACAGCGCACGCGAGGCAGAGCTGCTCGATGCCGAGCGCACCCTGCAGGCCGCCCAGAGGGCCGGCGACGTCGACGCTCTCGATCAGCTGCTGGTCGACCAGCTGATCGCCATCGGCCCGGACGGCCGTCCGCACACCAAGCAGGACGACCTGGCCGCGCACCGGGACCGCCGTTCGGTGGTGCAGGAGCTGGTCGAGGAGGAGCTGGACCTGCTCGTCGTGGGGAAGACCGGTGTGACGTTCTTCCTGGGCCGGGTGTCCGGTGTGTTCGAGGGGGCACCGTTCGCCGCTCGCCTGCGTTACACCCGGACCTGGGTCCACGACGACCCGCACGGCTGGCGGGTCCTCGCCGCGCACATCAGCCCGGTCTGACTCAGCTCAGGTCCTCGTCCTCGTCGTCGAGCAGGCCCTGCTCGTCGAGGAACGCGAACCACCTGTCGTCCGCCGGAGTCAGGTCGGCGTAGCCCGGGCCGAGCAGGTAGTAGTCCACGAAGGATCCGAGGTCGGGGGCCAGCTCCTCGAACGCGTCGGACATGAACCACTCGGTGCCGTTGGGCGGGAAGTACCAGATCGCTCCCGTGCCACGGTCCATGAAGATCGGCTCGTCGCTGCGGGTGCCCACCACCAGCCAGCCCGCCCGGTCCTCGGGGATGGTGGAGAAGTCCGGCACGTAGTCGAGGTGGTACTGGATTCCGGCGAGGGTCGACGTGGACGCCAGCTCAAGCCGACCCGCCCGCAGGCCGTCGGCCACCAGCAGGAGATCGCGCAGGTCGGCCGGGAGGCTCGCCGGCACGACATCGATGGCGGCGCCCTCGCCGAACTCGGCGTACGCCAGGCTCGCCGGCTGGTCAGCCAGGTCGGCTCGCAGCTCCTCGATGAGCTGCCGCAGCTCGGGGTTCACTGCACCACCTCTGTTCGGATGAGGTCCTGTCCGGCAAAGCTCCCGGCTGCCCGGAGGCCTGCGAGCCGATGTGCGGATTGGTTCTACCACGCGGCAGCTCGCCGGGGCGTCACCTCGCCGAATCCGCCAACCTGGCCGACACCATCTGTCCAAGATCTGGTGGTGAGGGCGTCCGGGCCGCCGGCGTCGAGCCTCAGCTGACGACCGCGTCGACCGGGCCGACGCGCAGGGTGCCGTCGTTGAGGGGCGTGCAGCGGATGCCACCGGTGGTGCGCAGCGCCTTCCATGCTCCCGGGCCGACGGTGACGTCCATCCACGCGCAGGGCCGGGCCGCCCGGTTGACCCGCAGGCTGACCGGGCCGTTGCCGGAGTCCAGCACCAGCACCCTGCCGATCAGCTCGTCCACGGCGATCCCGGTGGTGAGGATGTTGCGCCGGACCTCCGCCAGGCCGATGCCGACCGGCAGCGACTCCTGGGCGATGACCGTGACGCTGGCGTCGCGGTGTGCCTGCTGGCCGAAGTACCGGTCGCCGACGATGCCGAGGCCGGCCCGGATCCGGACCACGTCGACCAGCTCACCGGGCGGAGCCGGGGCCGGGCCGTCGGCGGGCCGGCCCAGGAAGCGGTGCACGGGCGAGGCCAGCAACTCGACGATCTCCGGCATGGCTGGAAGTCTACGAAGCGGACCGGGTCGTCCGGGGCAGGTCGACGGATGACCCGGTGGGGACGGCGGCACGTTCGCCGCCGTCCCCACCGCGACACGGCTCAGGCCGGCGTGCCGGTCACTGTCAGGTTCCGTACCCGGCCGACGTTGTCGAACGAGCCGAAGCCCACCCGCCCCGAGCCGAACGTGGTGTCCTTCGCGGTCATCAGCGGGTCCCGGTTTCCGTCGACGTAGACGGCGATCTCACCCGTGGATGGCAGGTGCACCACCCGGACGCGGTGCCAGTCGGCATCGGTGATCGCCGGGTTGGCACCCCGGGAGCGGCCGTTCCACTGGTGGTCGATGCGCTCCCGGTCGGCGTTGTCGACCTTGAAGATGCCGTTGTGCGGGTAGATGGTGTTGTCGGTGGAGAGGTGGGCGTAGTAGAACTCGGTGTCCGAGCGCCAGCCGAAGACGATGATCACGTCGCGGTTGCTGACGTCCACCGGCGTGTCGAGGCGTACCCGGGCGTCGACCTGCACCGACGACCACGCCGGGCCGGCGGTCAGCACGGCGTACTCGAACGGCCGGCGCGGGCCCGGCCGGCTCTCCCCGGCCTCGGCGAGGATGACCTGGTCGCGGGTGAACTGCCACTTCGCCGGGGTCACCGGCGCCCAGTTCGACGCCCCGGCGGTGCGGCGCACTGTGGTGTCGCCGACGTCGCCGCTGGCGAACTCCCTCGTGCCGGTCACCTTCCAGATCTTCCCGTTGGCCTTCGCGACGAGGTAGAGCTCACCGGCGGCGTCGGTGCCGAAGCGCAGGTCCACCCGGTTGGGGTCGCCGGGCGCTCCGGGTCCGGAGAGGTCCCGCATCCGGACCGGACCGCCCGCCGCGTCGAAGAGCGCGAGTTGGTGGATCGGTGCCAGGCCGTGGCCGCGGCGCATCTCGTTCGCCTCGGTGTAGAGCACCCGGCCGTCGACCAGGTCACCGAAGACGTACTTGCCGCGCAGCGCGGGCAGCGTGCGCCCCCGGTAGACGAACCCGCCGGCCACCGCGACACCGACGTCGTCGGTGCAGTTCCAGCCCGGCGCGGGGTCATGGTCGTACGCGGCGACGGGGTAGGTGTAGCCGTACCGGTCGTCGTCGGCGGGCAGCGGGAGCAGCCGGTCGCAGGGGCTGGTGGCGGCCTTGTCGAAGACGAAGGAGCCCTCGCGCTCACTCCAGCCGAAGTTGTCGCCGGCGCGGACCTCGTAGATCGCCTCGACGGCGTGCTCACCGATGTGTCCGAGGTACATCCGGCCGGTCGCCCGGTCCCAGCTGAACCGGTGCGGATCACGGAAACCCACGGCGTAGATCTCGCCGAGCGCGCCGGTCTGGCCGACGAACGGGTTCCGCTGTGGGATGCCGTAGCGCCCGTTGGCGGAGTTGGTGCCCCGGGGGTCGATCCGCAACAGCTTGCCGTGCGGCAGCCCCAGGTTCTGCGGGTCGGTGTTGCGGGCGCCCTGGCCGCCGTCGCCGACGGCGAGGTACAGCAGGCCGTAGTCGCTGTCGTGACGCTTGGCCGTGGGGTTGAAGTTGATCTCCTGGATGCCGTGCACCTGGCCGCCGAAGCCGATGCGCAGCACCTCGCGGTGCGTACCGGCGAAGGTGGCGGCGGTCGGATCGGTCGCCGTCCACTCGGTGATGACCCCGTGGAAGAGCGTGTTGGGCTGGGCGTGGTCGGGTGTGGCGGTCGTCGTGGAGGCCAGCTCGGTGTGGATGGTGTAGAACCGTCCGTTGACGCCGAACTCCGGGTGGAAGGCGACGTAGCCGAAGCCCTGGCCCAGCCCACGACCGGAGAAGAACTGCGGCGCGAACGTCGCCGCCACGTCCAGGTAGACGTGCGGCACGCCGCCCTCGACCAGGTAGAGGTTGCCGTTGAGGTCGGGCACCGCCCGCCGGCCGGAGCCGTCGGGCAACTCCATCACCGTGTTGATCCGCGCGGTCCGCATGAGCCGCGCATCGGTCGGGGCGGGCGTGGGGTACGACTGCGGGAAGCTGGCGTACTCACTGAGGACCAGCCCGATCCGGGACTGGACCGGCATCTCGGGGATCGGGTCGTCGACGGCGTCGGCGGCCCGGGCGGGCGACGCGAGCACTGTGGACAGGACCAGCACGAGGGCGGTGAGGCCGGCCGTCAGCGCGGGTCGGCGGACACCTCGGGCGCGGCGGTGGAGGACGAGCACGCGTGTCTCCTTCTCGGTGGGACGGTGCCGAGGGTGGTCAGCGGGCCAGGTGGTGGTACTGCCTCCGCACGTCGCTCGCGGAGACCACGTTGTCGAGGAACATCAGGCCGTCGATGCGGCAGTCGCACGGGTTGCGCTCCAGGGTGCCCTGGGGGAAGCTCCCGCCGATCTTGATGCCGCGCGGGTCGGAGGCGGTGGTGACGTGTGGGCCCGGCCCGGACACCAGCCACGGGTCGTCGGTGCGGGTGTAGAAGCCATCGACCGGCTCGCCGTTGCGGTAGAGGGCGAGGGCGCCGGTGTCGAAGTCGAAGGTGGCGGCGAGGTGCACCCACTCCCCCACGGGCAACAGCTCGCGCCAGTCCTGGTTGGCGGCGAAGGTCTGCGAGTTGCCGCCGTCGAGTCGCCGCCCGAGCGCGACCAGGCGCAGCTCCCCGTCGACGTCGATCAGCTCCAGCAGGGCCCGCACGCCGTGGCCGTCGGAGTCGCCGGTCAGCACCCCGGCCAGCCCGATCGCGTTGTAGCGGTCGGCGGGGTCGGCGGTGGTGGAGTTGGGCAGCGGGCTGTCCATGTTGAGCTTGAACCAGCCCATCACTGTGGTGCCCGCGGTGGCGCTGAAGGCGCGCAGCGTCCGCACCCCGCTGGCCGACCAGGTGCCGGCCTTCCAGTCGTCGTTGCCAGCAACCGCCGGGTCGACCTGCCGGGTCTGCACCGCGTTGCGGCTGCCCCGGTAGGCGCGGTCCGGCACCCGCATCGCGGCACCGCCGTTGATCAGCTCGATCTCGGTGCCGGAGCGGCCCTGGTCGCGTTCCAGCGCCGGATCGCCGGGCACCGGGTGGTCGAAGTCGTACGCGGCGACCAGGTGTGCGCGCAGGGCGGGGTGGACGTCGTGCGAGATGCTCCGATCCGCCTGCGCGGGCGGCGCGGCGGCGCCGGTCAGTGCGCCGATCGCCAGGAGGGAAACGGCCGCTTGGCGGGCCCTGGACATGGCTGTCACCTCGTTTCGCGGCATGACTGATGCCGGTCACGTAAGCGCTTACGTAAGCGCTTACGTACCCTAGGCTCAGATGAATGGCGCTCGCAATAGATCGGGTGACATGGATGTTTCCGGAGGGTTGCGGATGCCCAGGGCCAACCAGCGGCCGCGCCTCGTGGACGTCGCCGAACACGCCGCCGTCTCGCTGGCGACCGCCTCCCGCGCCCTCGCCGGCCGTGAGGGGGTCAGCACCGAGGTGGCCGACCGGATCCGGCAGATCGCCCGTGAGCTGGGCTACGTCGCCAACCCGTACGCCCGCACCCTTGCCGGCGGGGCCAGCTCAACCGTGGGGCTGATCGTCCACCAGGTCGACGACCCGTACTTCGCCGAGATCGCCGCCGGAGTCATCCAGCTCGCCGCCGAGCAGGGGCTGCTGGTGCAGATGTGCCAGTCCGGCCGCGACCCCGGCTACGAGCTGCAACAGCTGCGGCACCTGATCGCCCAGCGGGTCGGCATCGTCCTGATCAGCGGTTCCGGCTACGACGACCCCCGCATGGAGGCCGCGGCCCGCGCCGAGCTGGCCGCGTTCCAGGACCACGGCGGACGGGCCGCCGCCATCGGACGGCACGCGCTCGGCATCGACGCCGTCCTGCCGGACAACGAGGCCGGCGGTCACGCGCTCGCCCAACACCTGATGGACCTCGGCCATCAACGGATCGCGGTCGCCGCGGGCAGCGCCGGGCTCACCACTGTCGCGGACCGACTGGCCGGCGTGTCGTCGGCCCTGCGGCAGCGCGGGCGGTCCCCGGCCGACCTCGTCGTCGTGCACAGCGACTTCACCCGCGGTGGCGGGCGGGCCGCAGCCGAGCAGATCCTCAACGAGCACCCGGCAACGACGGCGATCATCGCGCTCAACGACGCGATGGCCATGGGTGTGCTGTCGACGTTGCGCTCCCGCCGGGTGCCGGTGCCCGCGCGGATGTCCGTCGTCGGCTTCGACGATGTCTCCGTGGCGGCCGACCTCGCGCCCAGCCTCACCACCATCCGCCTGCCGATGACCGAGATGGGCCGCACGGCGCTCACCCTCGCCCTCAAGCCCCGCTCGACCCGCCCCCGCCGCCGTCCCACCGGGCACCTGCTGGTCGTCCGCGACTCGACCGGGCCCGCGCCGACGACCTGACCGGCGACCACGCTGCCCGAGGGTCAGACGGCTCGGCGGGTCAGACTGCCAAGGCCGCCCGGACGTCCCGTTCCGCAGTGACACCACCGTCCCCCTGCGAGGTGACCCGGCCGGATTCCAGCACCTGGTAGCGGCTCGCCACCCGCAGCGCGAAGCCCAGATGCTGCTCGACGAGCAGCACGCTGAACCCGGACTGCCGGGTCAGCTCGACGATCCGTTCCTGGATCTCCGCGACCACCGACGGCTGGATGCCCTCGGTCGGCTCGTCGAGCATCAGCAACCTCGGCCGGGTGATCAGCGCACGGGCGATGGCCAGTTGCTGGCGCTGACCGCCGGAGAGGAGCCCGGCCCGGCGTCGCAGCAGCGGGCGCAACGCCGGAAAGAGGTCCAGCACCTCCGCGGTCGCCACCGAGCCGTCGCGCCGACCGTCGGCGACCAGCCGCAGGTTCTCCGCGGCGGTCAGGTGCGGGAAGCACTGTTGACCCTGCGGGACGTACGCCATCCCCCGCGCCACCCGCTCGTGCGGCCCGAGGCGGGTGACGTTCTCGCCGTCCAGCTCGACGGTGCCGGCGCTCGGGCGCAGCAGACCGGCCGCGACGCGCAGCACTGTGCTCTTGCCAGCGCCGTTGTGCCCGAGGACCGCGGCGACCCCGTCGGGCGGGACCGTGAGGTCGACCCCGTGCAGCACGCGGCTGCGCCCGTACCCGGCGTGCACCCCGCGCAGCGTCAGCATCATGCCTCCAGACCGGTGCGGGCCGACCCGGCGTCGACCGGGTGGCCAAGGTAGACCTCCTGCACACGCGGGTCCGCCTGGACCTGCGCCACCGTGCCCTCGCTGAGCACCCGGCCGGCGTGCAGCACTGTGACGCTGCGCGCGAACCGGCGCAGGAAGTCCATGTCGTGCTCGATCACGACGACTGTGCGATCACGGCTCACCGTCTCCAGCAGGACCCCGGTGGCGTCGCGTTCCTCGTGGCTCATGCCGGCGACCGGCTCGTCGAGAAGCAGCAACCGCGCGTCCTGCACCAGCAGCATCCCGATCTCCAGCCACTGCTTCTGCCCGTGCGCGAGCGTCCCGGCGAGGTGCTCGGCCCGTTCGGCCAGACCAATGGTCTCCAGCGCCGCGGCCACCTCGTCGGGAACGCCGCGACGGCGGCGGGCCAGGGTCGCCCAGCCACGCCGGGCGCCGGCCGCGATGTCGAGGTTCTGCAGCACCGACAGCTCCTCGAAGACCGAGGACGTCTGGAACGTACGCCCGACGCCCAACCGACTGATCCGGTGCACCGGCCGACCGAGCAGTTCCTCGTCACCGAACCGGACCGAGCCGGTGGCCCGCACCAGGCCGGTGATCGCGTCGACAAGTGTGGTCTTGCCGGCGCCGTTGGGCCCGATCAGGAACCGGATGTCACCGGCGGGCACCTCCAGCGAGACGCCGTCGACGGCGGTGAAACCGTCGAAGCTGACCCGCACGTCACGGACGGACAACCCGTCCAGTCGGTTGCCGCTCATGCCGCCGGCACCTCCGTCCCCCGCGTGGCGCGTCGTCGGGCCAGTGACAACCACCCGCGCCGGGCCGGTGCCGTGCTTCCGTCGCGGCGGCGGGCCAGCGCCCACAGCGACGCCAGGCCGCCGGGAAGGAACGCCACCACGACCACGAAGAGCAACCCCTGGAGGTACGTCCAGGTGCCCGGGAACCGCTCCGAGAGGGCGGTACGCGCCCAGGCCACCGCCACCGCGCCGAGCACCGGCCCGAGCACTGTGGCCCGACCACCCACCGCGACGCCGATGACAAACTCGATCGACGGGACGATGCCGATCAGCGCGGGCGAGATGATGCCCACCGCGGGCACGAACAGCGCCCCGGCCAGGCCGGCCATCCCGGCCGCGACCACGTACGCGACCAGCTTGACCGAGGCCGGATCGTAGCCGAGGAACCGGACGCGTTCCTCGCCGTCGCGGACCGCCACCAGCAGCTCGCCGTAGCGGCTGTGGATGAGTTGACGGGTCAGCGCGAGCAGGGCCAGCAGTGTGCCGGCGATGATGAAGTAGACCATCCGCTGGTTGACCGGGTCGTCCAGGTCGTAGCCGAAGAAGCCCTTGATGTCGGTGAGCCCGTTGGTGCCTCCCGTGGTGCCCTGCTGGCCGATCAGCAGGATCACCATCGCGGCGGCGAGGGCCTGGCTGAGGATGGCGAAGTACGCGCCGCGCACACGGCGGCGGAACACCAGCGAGCCGAGCCCGAAGGCGACTGCCATCGGCAGCAGCACCGTCGCGGGCAGCGCGAACCACGGGCTGGCGAAGGGCCTCCACCACAGCGGCAGTTCGTCGAGCTGCCCGTACAGCTGCATGAAGTCCGGCATCCCGGCCGGGCCCGCGTCGGCGAGCTTGAGGTGCATGGCCATCGCGTAGCCGCCGAGGCCGAAGAAGACGCCCTGGCCGAGGGTGAGCATGCCGCCCCGGCCCCAGGCGATCCCGATGCCGACCGCGACCATGGCGACGCAGAGGTACTTGGCGAGCAGGGACAGCCGGAAGTCCGACAAGACCAGCGGCGCGACGGCGAACAGCAGCGCCGCGCCGAGTGCGAAGCCGGCCGCCGTCCGCAGTCGCGAGCGGCCCGCGGGCCGGCTCGGCGGTACGGCGCTGACGGGTGCCGGGTCGAGGGCGGTGTCGGGCGGCGCGGGGGTGACGGCTGTCATGCGAGGCTCCTGGTCCGCAGCGTGAACAGACCCTGTGGCCGCCACTGGAGGAACGCGACGATCGCCACGAACACGATCACCTTGGCGACGCTGAGGGTGGTGAGGTATTCCCCGGTGGCCTGGAGCACGCCGAGGGCGAAGGCGACGATCACGCTGCCCTTGAGCTGGCCGATCCCGCCGACCACGACGACCAGGAAGGCGTCGATGATCAGGTTGGTGCCCATGGTCGGGCCGATCGGGCCGAGCAGGGTGAGCGCCACCCCGGCGAGCCCGGCCAGGCCGGAGCCGACGAAGAAGGTGGTCCGGTCGACCCGGGAGGTGGCGATGCCGGACACCGCCGCGAGGTCGCGGTTCTGCACGACCGCGCGGATGCGACGCCCGAGTGGGGTGAGGCGCAGCGCCAGGGTGAGCGCCGCGACGGCGGCCAGCGCCAGGGCCAGGATGAACAGCCGGTTGTTGGCGATGGTCAATCCGCCGGGGAGCGCCACGTTGCCGGTCAGCAGCTCCGGCGCGCGGGTCTGCACGTTCGGGCTGCCGAAGACGTCGCGGGCCAGTTGTTGCAGCATCAGCGACACACCCCAGGTGACCAGCAGGGTGTCCAGTGGTCGGGCGTACAGCCGGCGGATGAGCAGCATCTCCAGCAGCGCGCCCATCGTGCCGGCGACCACGAACGCGACCGGCAGCGCGACGACCAGCGACCAGCCGGCCCCGGTGATGCTCTGCTGCAGGACGTAGGTGGTGTACGCCCCGGCCATGATGAACTCACCGTGCGCCATGTTGATCACGTTCATCTGGCCGAAGGTCAGCGCGAGGCCGAGCGCGATGAGCAGCAGCACCGCGCCGATGCTGATGCCGGTGAAGAGTTGACCGAAGAGGACTGTCACGGTGGGTACTCCGAACTGCTGGTCGGGTGGCCCGGGCGGGGCGCGTCGTCGCGCAGCCCGCCCGGGCCGGCGTCGTCAGCTCAGGCCGCTCGCCCACGGATAGGTCTTGAGGTACGGGTCCGGCTGCACCGGCTTGCCGGAGTTCCACACCTCGGTGATCAGACCGTCCGCGCCGATCTTGCCGATCCGGGCGGTCTTGGCGATGTGCTGGGTCTTCCCGTCCACCGTGACCAGGCCCTCCGGCGCGTCGAAGGTGATCCCGTCCGAGGCGGCGCGGACCTTCTCCACGTCGAAGGCGCCGGCCTTCTCGACCATGGCCTTCCAGAGGTACACGCCGACGTACGCGGCCTCCATCGGGTCGCTGGTGGGCTTGTCCGCACCGAACTTCGCCTTGTACGCGGCGACGAACTTCGAGTTCGCCGCCCCAGGGGTGGTCTGGTAGTAGTTCCAGGCGGTCAGCTGACCCTCCAGGTACTGGGTGCCGATGCCCTTGACCTCCTCCTCGGCGATCGAGACGGACACCACCGGCATCGCGGCAGCGGTCAGACCGGCCGACTTGTATTCCTTGAAGAAGGCCACGTTGCTGTCGCCGTTGAGTGTGTTGAAGACGGCATCGGCGCCGGACGACTTGACCTTGTTGACGATGGTGCCGAACTCGGTGGATCCGAGTGGGGCGTAATCCTCACCGAGCACGGTCATCCCGTTCGCGGTCGCGTACGCCTTGATGATTTTGTTGGCGGTGCGGGGAAAGACGTAGTCGCTGCCGACCAGATAGACCGACTTCGCCCCCTGCGCCTTGAGGTAGTCGAGCCCGGGAACGATCTGCTGGTTGGTGGTCGCACCCGTGTAGAAGATGTAGGGCGACTGTTCGAGGCCTTCGTACTGCACCGGGTAGAACAGCAACGCCTTGTTCTTCTCGAACACCGGCTTGACCGCTTTGCGACTGGCCGACGTCCAACAGCCGAAGACCGCGGCGACCCGATCCTCGGAGATGAGCTTCTCGGCCTTCTCCGCGAAGGTCGGCCAGTCCGAGGCGCCGTCCTCGCCGACCGGCTGGATCTTCTTGCCGAGGACGCCGCCGGCCGCGTTGATCTCCTCGACGGCGAGCATGATGGAGTCGCGGACGGTGACCTCGCTGATCGCCATGGTGCCGGAGAGCGAGTTGAGCAGCCCCACCTTGACGGTGTCGCCGGAGATGTCGGCGGTGACGCCTGTCGCGCCACCCTCGTCGGTGGTCTTGCTGCCGCACGCGGTCATCGCGGCCGCGGCGACCAGGGTCATGGCGCCCGCCAGGATGCGGCGGCCCCGGAATAGTGACATCTACTCTCCCTGCGGTGCACTCAAGTGGCGAAAGGACGGTCGGTGCGGTCCGGTGGAGCTGACGTGGGCGATGCCGAGGTCGACGGGTGGACGCCGCTCAGGGCACCGGTTCGGATATGGGCAACGAAAGCGTCGACCGACATGATTGCGCTCATGTTTCCCGGCCCTTAATTGGCTGTTTCCGCGCGGTCGATCCGACGCGCACGAAAAAACGGCCGGCACCGTTGGGGAGGAAACGGTGCCGGCCGTTCGGAAAGACGCAGATTTGGTGTCACCACAATGGTCGACGGCAATTCCGTCGATGGTGGGGACACAGTGGTGACATCTGACCCGAGGCCAGATACTTCACGCAGGAAGCATCTTAGGACGGGATCGGGTGGCGCTGTCAAGGGTCCGGGCGGGCCGGCTGGCGGCCCCTGGTCTCAGAGCTGGGCGAGCACTGTGAAGTCGAGCCCGTCGGCCTCGGCCAGGTAGATGCGCTGACGGACGTGCCGCTGGCGTAGCAGCAACCGCCCGCGTGGCCCCTGGTAGGCCACCGTGTCAGCGGCCGTCTCGATGGCCCGCACGTCGAGGGTGCGGGCCTGGCCGATCAGCGCGGCGAGCAGCATCACGCCCTCGTAGCAGGACTCCCCGAGGCTGCCCAACGGCGGCGCCTCCACCCCGAAGCGACGGACGAACTCGCCGTGGAAGTCGAGGTTCTCCTGGGTGACCAGCCCGGCGAAGAAGCCCGCCGTGCTGTACAGCCGCCGGGTCGCACCGGCACCGCTGGCGAGCAGCATGTTCTCGTCCATCAGCGTGCTCAGCCGCAGGCACCGCTGATCGAGGCCGGATCGGGCGAACGCCCGGTTGAACCGCACCGCGTCCGCACCGACAAGCAGCATCAGCACCCCGTCGGCGTCACTGTGCTCGATGCGGCGCAGCACCTCGGTGAAGTCGTGCGCGTCCAACGGCAGGAAGTGCAGGCCCACCACCTGCCCACCGCCGCGCAACGCGTACCGCTGGGCCGCCCGCGCGGTACGACGTGGCCACACGTAGTCGTTGCCGACCACGAACCAGCGACGCACCCCCTGCTCTTCCGCGAGCAGCCGCATCGCGGGCCACAGTTGGGCATCCGGCGTCTCGCTGGTCAGGAAGACCCCCTCGGTGCGTTCACCGCCCTCGTAGAGTGCGGTGTAGACGTACGGCACCCGGTGCGCGACGCGTGGCGCCAGCGCCTGGCGCACCGACGAGATGTGCCACCCCGTCACCCCCTGCACCGCCCCCACCGACACCAACGCCTCGACCTCGGCGGCCACCTCGGCCGGCGGTGCGCCGCCGTCGACCGGCACCAGCCGCACCTCCCGGCCCAGCACACCACCGCATCGGTTGATCTCCTCGACCGCGAGCTGCGCGCACAGCTCGCAGGTGGGGCCGAACATGCCGGCCGGCCCGCGCATCGGGTAGACCAACGCGATGCTGACCACGGCACGGTCGACGGTCAGCCACGGCGGTGCCGGCGCGGACATGAGCACATGATTGCCCGGCCCACGACCGAAGGCCAGGACTCACCACGGACCGGGACACTCGCTACCATGACAGGGCCACCGGACCAGGGAGTTCCATGTCAGACGTGCCCGGGGCGCCAGCCGACCTGCTGCGCTCGCTCACCCGCGCCGAACGGCTGCTCTCTCGCCGGCTGGGCGCTGTCCTGGCCGAGGACGCGCTGAGCATCGAGGCATGGCGGGTGCTCTGCCTGCTCGCCGACGGCCAGGGCCACCCGATGAGCGAGGTGTCCGCCGAGGCGTCGCTGCCTCCCGGCACCCTCACCAAACTGGTCGACCAGCTCGTCGACCGTAACCTCGTCTTCCGCCGGATAGACCCGATGGACCGTCGGCGGATCCGCGCCTACCTCACGGCCCGCGGCCGTCGCGAGCACGATCGCCTCGATGAGCGGGTGCGGGCCAACCTCGCCGAGCTGGGCATGCCACAGGTCGACGATCTGACCGTTCAGCTCGCCGACCTGATCGGTCGTCTCGACCCGGCCCGCCGCCGCGTCGACGCGGTCGGCCCACACCGCTGACGAGGCTCAGTCGACCCTGGTGAGAAGCGGCTTGCCCTTCTCCACGACGTACGTGGCCAGTTCGACGGCGACGCCGTCGCCGACGTTGCGGGCCTGGTGGTGGACGCCGTACGGCACGGTCAGCGCGTCACCGACGTTGCACACCATCGGCGGCTGACCTTCGAGCGTGTACTCCAGAGACCCCTGGAGTACGCAGATGATTTCTTCGCCCGGGTGGAAGTGCTTGAACGGCGGCGAGTCCGGTGTGAACTCCACCCGACTCTGGACGACCTCACGTCCCGGGATGCTGAGGTCGTGCTTCTGGAGATCGACACGCCACAGCCCCGGCGCCGCCTCCACCGCCGTCGGACTGATGCCCTCGGGCCGATCTTTCCCACTCATCACGGCCTCCTGTGAGCCGTCGCGGAACGGCAGTCGCCCCGGTTGGCATGGCCTTCCGAGGATATGGGCCGCAGACCCGTCCCGGGCCGGGATGGGCGAACACGAAAGCCGACGACGTGCCGGGGTCGAGTGGGCGCTCGCGTCACACGGTGAGGCGGGCGCGCAGGGTGTGCGCGTCGGGAGCGGTGGCGGTCCACAGTGTCGCCGGGCCCCCGGCCAACGGCAGTCGGGCGACAGTCCCGTCGACCGCGGCCGGTTCGGCGGGCCGCGACGGGTCGACCACCAGCAGCGAGCCGGTGGCCGGTGCGCCGCCGAGCACCGCGGGGCCGGCCCAGCCGGGTGCGCGCGGCCCCACCGCCAGGGACTGGCGCAGCAGCGGCCGGCCCGCGTAGTCGACCTGCGTGTGCACGACGGCACCGCCCGGCGCCTCGCCGTACCGGCCACAGATCAGCTCGTCGCGCCAGCGCAGGCTCGCCCCGGCGGCCACCGCGACGCGGGACTCGGCGAGGTGCGCGCAGCCGGCCGCCGCGACCAGTTGTTCGGGGAGCCAGTGCAGCGTGGCACCGGCGTGCACCACCGCGGACACCGCCATCCGGGACACCGCGCCTGGCCGTCCCGGCAGGGCGATCGACGCCGCCACTGTGTGCACCCGCACCGCGGCGCCCGGTCCCACTTCGATCTCCAACCGCAGGTCGTCGCCGGCCAGCGGGCCGGCCGCCCCGCCGACGAGGTGCACAGTGGCGACACCACCGTCGGCCGGGGTCTGGCGCAGCAGGAGCGGCGTCTCGCCGTGCAGCTCGACCAGGACCGTGCCACCCCGGCCGTCGGCCCGGGCGACCAGCCGGGCGAGCGCCCGCATCAGACCGGCCCGGCCGGTACGGCGAGCGGGTGCAGGGCCGCGTGGTGGGCCAGCTCGTGCCGGATCCAGTCGGCGACCCGGCTCGCCGTCGGGTCTCCCACGATGGACAGGAAGAGGGTCGGAAGGTCGCCGCGTCGAGCCCGCGCGTCACGGTCCATCACGGCGAGGTCCGCGCCCACCATCGGAGCCAGGTCGGTCTTGTTGATCACGAGGAGGTCGGCGGCGGTGACCCCCGGGCCGCCCTTGCGGGGCACCTTGTCCCCGCCCGCCACGTCGACCACGAAGATCTGCCGGTCGACCAGGCCCCGGCTGAAGGTCGCGGTCAGGTTGTCTCCTCCGCTCTCCACGAGGACCAGGTCCAACGGGCCGACCGCCTCGGCCAGTTCGTCGACGGCGTCCAGATTGGCGCCGATGTCGTCGCGGATCGCGGTGTGCGGGCAGCAGCCGGTCTCCACCGCGCGGATCCGGGCCGGGTCCAGCACCCCGGCCCGCCGCAGGAAGTCGGCGTCCTCGGTGGTGTAGATGTCGTTGGTCACCACGCCGAGCCGCAACTCGTCGGCGAAGGCCCGGCAGAGCGCGGCCACCAGGGCCGTCTTGCCGGAACCGACCGGGCCGCCGATGCCGACCCGCAGAGCACGACCGGCGCGGGCCAGTGGAGGGTGCGGGTCGACCCCCGGCTCGGGATGGGTGTGCGGGACGGTCTCGTCGTGCAACGGGGCGGTCGGTGGTGGCGTGGTCGGGTCGACGGGCGCAGCGCTCGGCACAACAGTCTCAGGACGCAAAGAGACGCACCTCCCAGGTGGCATGGATTTCGGCATGGATGTCGGCGAGTGGAGCGGCGGCGGCCGGCAGCCGCTCCGGTGGGTCGTCGGCGGCGCGGGCCGCGTCGGCAGCCGTGCCGTCGCAGGCGTCGGCCAGGCCGACCAGCAGGGCCTGGACCTGGTACGGGTCGAGGCCGAGCAGGCGTACGCCGGCACTGGCCGCCCCGGTCACCGTCCCGTAGGCGGCGACAGTGGCGGTGTCGAGACGGGACAACCCCGCCGCGGCGCAGAGCAGCCCGAGCACCAGCGGCTGGTGTGCGCCGGCGGGCGTCGTGGGCAGATCGCCGAACGGAGCGTCCGGCCAGATGGCCCGCCCGGCGCGCAGCAGCGCTCGGCCCTGGCGGCGGGAGACGGTTCGCAACGTCGGCGCCGCGGTACGCGCGTCCAGCTCCGCGTCGAGCTGGGCCAGCGTGGTTGCCAGCGTGGCGGTCCCGGCGGATTCGCCCGCGCCGACGGTCCCGGGCACCGCGGCCCGGTGTGCGGCCGCCGCGAACGCCGCACCGACCAGCCCGGCGGTCGCCAACCGTCCGGCCAGGAACGCCGCCAACGAGGCCAGGTCGGTGACCCGGCCGGCGGCGACGGCCGCCTCCAGACCGCCGGAGTGCGCGTGCGCCCCGGCCGGAAAGCGTCCGTCGGCCAACAGCAACAGCAGGCTCGGCGTGGCCATCAGAACAGGAAGTAGCGCTGGGCCATCGGCAGCCGGGGCACCGGGTCCGGCTCGACCACCACACCGTCGATCCGCACCGTGAAGGTGTCCGGGTCCACCTCGATGCGCGGCATCGCGTTGTTCTCCGGCAGGTCGGCCTTGCCCCGCGACCGCACGTCGCTCACCGGCACCACCCGGCGTCGCACGTCCAGCCGAAGTCCGGCGTCCAGTGCCGCCGGGGCCACGAACGCCAGACTGGTGGCGGCCGCCGCGGCACCGTACGCCCCGAACATCGGCCGCGGCAGCATCGGCTGCGGCGTCGGGATCGAGGCGTTCGCGTCACCCATCTGGGCGTACGCGATCATGCCGCCCTTGAGCACCAGGTGCGGTCGTACGCCGAAGAACGCCGGGTCCCAGAGCACCAGGTCGGCGAGCTTGCCGGGTTCGACCGAGCCGACCTCGTGCTCCAGCCCGTTGGCCATCGCCGCGCAGATGGTGTACTTCGCGACGTACCGTCGGGCTCGGTGGTTGTCGGCGGCCCCGTCGCCCGGCAGCGCGCCGACCCGCTCCTTCATCACGTGCGCGCTCTGCCAGGTCCGCAGGATCACCTCGCCGACCCGGCCCATCGCCTGCGCGTCGGAGCCGATGATGGAGATCGCGCCGAGGTCGTGCAGCAGGTCCTCGGCGGCCATCGTGGACGGTCGGATCCGGCTTTCGGCGAAGGCCAGGTCCTCCGGCACGGACGGGTTGAGGTGGTGGCAGACCATCAACATGTCCAGGTGTTCGGCGAGGGTGTTGGCGGTGTACGGGCGGGTCGGGTTGGTCGACGACGGCAGCACGTTCGGTTCACTGGCCACCGTGATGATGTCCGGTGCGTGCCCGCCGCCAGCACCCTCGGTGTGGTACGAGTGGATGGCCCGCCCGCCGATCGCGCGCAGGGTGTCGGCGACGAAACCGGCCTCGTTGAGCGTGTCGGTGTGGATCGACACCTGGACCCCGGACTGGTCGGCCACCCGCAGGCAGGCGTCGATCGCCGCCGGTGTGGTGCCCCAGTCCTCGTGCAGCTTGAAACCGCCCGCACCGGCGCGCAACTGTTCCCAGAGCGCCTCGCTGGAGACGGTGTTGCCCTTGCCGAGCAGCAACACGTTGACCGGCATGGTGTCCAGCGCCTCGTGCATCCGGGCCAGGTGCCAGCCGTTCGGGGTGACAGTGGTCGCCCGGGTTCCCTCGGCCGGGCCGGTGCCGCCACCCACCAACGTGGTGACGCCGCTGGCCAGGGCCTCGGTGACGATCTGCGGGCAGATGAAGTGCACGTGGGTGTCGACCGCGCCGGCGGTGAGGATCCGCCCGTTGCCGGCGATCACCTCGGTGGACGGGCCGATGACCAGGTCGGGGTGGACGCCGGGCATGGTGTCCGGGTTGCCGGCCCGGCCGAGCGCCACGATGCGCCCGTCGCGCAGCCCCACGTCGGCCTTGACCACTCCCCAGTGGTCGAGCACCACGGCGCCGGTGATGACGGTGTCCAGTGCCCCCTCGGCGCGGGTGGCCCGCGACTGCCCCATCGACTCGCGGATCACCTTCCCGCCGCCGAAGACCGCCTCGTCACCACCGACGCAGTGGTCGGTCTCCACCTCGATGAGCAGGTTGGTGTCGGCCAGCCGGATCCGGTCGCCGGTCGTCGGCCCGTACAGGTCGATGTAGCGGTCCCGCCGCACGGCGCTCACTCCGGTGACCCGTCGGCCGTCGGCGGGTCCAGTGGGCCCGCACACGCGCCACGCAGCCCCGGCACGACGCGCGCGCCGCCGAACGGGACGAGGTCGACGCTGCGGCTGATGCCCGGCTCGAACCGGACCGAGGTGCCCGCCGGCACGGCGAGCCGCTGCCCCCAGGCGACGTCCCGGTCGAACGCCAGGGCCGGGTTGGCCTCGGCGAAGTGGTAGTGCGAGCCCACCTGCACCGGCCGGTCGGCGGTGTTGACCACGAGCAGCGTGGTTACCGGGCGGCCCGCGTTGATCTCGACCGGGCCGGGCGCCGGCAGGATTTCCCCCGGGATCACGGGATCGGGTGGTGCACCGTCACGAGTTTGGTGCCGTCCGGGAACGTCGCCTCCACCTGCACCTCCCTCAGCAGCTCGGGGATGCCGTCCTGGACGTCGTCGCGGCCGAGCACGCTCCGGCCGGCCGACATCAGGTCGACGACGGACCGGCCGTCGCGGGCCCCTTCGAGCAGGAACGCGGTGATCACCGCGACGGCTTCGGGGTAGTTGAGGCGCAGGCCGCGCTCGCGGCGGGCGCGGGCGACATCGGCCGCGACGTGGACGAGCAGGCGGTCCTGCTCATGCGGGCTGAGAAACACGGGCTTCTCCCGGTGGGGTGGGCGTGCCCGGCTCGCCATCGGCCCCTCAGGGGGCCGCGCGCCGGGCAGCAGACACCCGGGGTACGAGCTGGAGTCACACGACCGCCGAGTCCCCGCCGACGGGGCGACCCGGGACTCCACCATCCCGGCCCGCGTGACGGGCAACCGGCGGTGTCTCGGTCGGATGCGGACCGCACCGCCCACCGCTGAGCCGACCGTAGAGGATCACCACCGGCCGGGGCAACAGTCGATCCGGGTTCGCGCCGGCCCACTTCTGGGTGCCGGTGCTCATTCCCCTCGCGTACGACCCCAGGGCATGATCGCCGGATGACGGCGACAAGGGGTACGCGCGCACTGCTCGGTGTTCTGTTCCTGGCGGCGGCCACGGTCGGGACGTGGCTGCTCTGGCTGGGCTGGGACACCGACTACACGGTCGATGCGGAGACCGGCGCGAGCAGCGGCCCGTACGAGGCGTGGCAGGTGGTCGGCTGTGTGCTGACGCTCGTCCTGCTGGCCGCGCTCGCCGCCACGCGACTCAGTCCGTGGCTGGTGGCGACGGTGATGACTGTCGCCTTCACGGCGGCCTGGGGGTGGCAGGCCGCGTCCACCGACGACACCGGCCTGTGGGCCGTCGGGGCGGTGCTGGTGCTGGTCGGGATGGCGGCCGGCAGCACGGCCGTGAGTCTCGTCGCGCGGCGGGTCGGCCGACGCGTCGCCGGCCGACCCAGCTAGCCGCCGCCCCGTCGCCGGCCGGGGCCCGCCCGCTCAGCGGGTCGCGAGGGGTGCCGCCGCTGGCCGGGGCCCGCCCGCTCAGCGGGCCGCGACGGGTGCCGCCGCCGGCCGGGGCACCCCGGCGAAGGGGATGTCGACGTTGTCCGTCGGCCCGGGCTGGCCGTCGGGGTGCCGCCACAGGCCACTGTCGCGCAGGATCGGCAGCACGCCCTCGCCGAACCAGTACGCCTCCTCCAGGTGCGGGTAGCCGGAGAGGATGAACTCGTCGATGCCGAGCGCGTGGTACTCGGCGATCCGGTCGGCGACCTCGCGGTGACTGCCGACCAGCGCGGTGCCGGCCCCGCCCCGGACCAGCCCGACGCCGGCCCACAGGTTGGGCGAGACCTCCAGGCTGTCGCGGGAACCGCCGTGCAGGTCGAGCATCCGGCGCTGCCCCTCGGACTCACTGCGGCGCAGCCCGTCCTGCACCGCCCGGATGTCGGCCTCGTCGACGCCGTTGAGCAGGCGGCGCGCCTGCGCCCACGCCTCATCAGAGGTGTCCCGGGCGATGACGTGCAGCCGGATGCCGAACCGCAGTTCGCGCCCGGCGTCGGCGGCCAGCGCCCGGACCCGGGTCAGCTTGTCGGCGACCTGGGCCGGCGGCTCGCCCCAGGTGAGGTAGACGTCGCTGTGCCGCACCGCCACGGGTAGGGCCGCTGCGGACGAGCCACCGAAGTAGACCGGCGGGACCGGGTCGGGCAGCCGGTGCAGCCGCGCCTGCTCGACGCGCAGGTGGGTGCCGGTGTGGTCGACCGTCTCACCCCGCCACAGCGCGCGCACCACGTGCAGGAACTCGTCGGCCCTCGCGTACCGGGCGTCCTTGTCCAGGAAGTCGCCGTACGCCCGCTGCTCCTGCGACTCGCCCCCGGTGACCACGTTGAGCAGCAGTCGGCCCCGGGACAGCCGCTGGAAGGTCGAGGCCATCTGGGCGGCCAGTGTCGGAGCCAGCAGCCCGGGTCGGAACGCGACCAGGAACTTGAGTCGCTCGGTCACCTCGGTGAGCATTGCGGTGCTCAGCCAGGCGTCCTCGCACCAGGCACCCGTCGGGGTGAGGGCGCCGACGAAGCCGAGCTGCTCGGCGGTGCGGGCGATCTGCCCGAGGTACGCGACGGTGGCCGGGCGGGCGCCTCCGGCAGCGCCGGTCGGTACGCCGTGGCCGCCCCCGACGATGTCCCGGCTGTCGCCGTTGGTGGGCAGGAACCAGTGGAAGGTGAGGGTCATCGCGGCTCTTTCCTCCAGTGCGCGGCGGGTGCGGGTACGGGTGCGCGCACCGCAGGCGGGCACCTCCTGAGGGGTGGGACGATCCCGCCGACAGCCTACCCATAAAACCTATCGGGTTAGTAGGCTACCGGCCACGGCGCCGACACCTGTCGATGCGTCCCGACCCGCATGCCCGACCCGAGGAGCCGCCATGCCCACCCCGCCGACGAGCCGTCCCCCGCATCGCCGCCTCCTGACGGCCGCCCTCACCACAGTGGCGCTGCTCGCCACGGCCGCGGTGAGCGCGTGCGGCGGGTCCGCCGATGCCGGCGGCACCGCCAGCAAACTCCGGATCGGCTACCAGCGCTTCGGCGGGCTGAGCCTGGTCAAGGCGCGCGGCGCGGCGCCGGATGTGGAGTGGTCGCTGTTCGAGAGCGGTCCGGCGCTCACCGAGGCGCTCAAGGCCGGCTCCATCGACATCGGACAGGTCGGCGAGGCACCACCCGTCTTCGCCGCGGCCGGGAAGATCCCATTCTCCATCATCGGCACCTCGGCGCCGATCCCGCAGGGCGAGGCCGTGCTCGTCAAGGCCGATCGCGGTTACCGCACCTTCGCCGACCTCAAGGGAAAGACGGTGGCCCTGAACAAGGGGTCGAACGTGCACTGGCTGCTCGTCCAGCTGCTCAAGGCGAACAACATGACCCTGAAGGACATCCAGGTCAAGTACCTCAAGCCCGCGGAAGGGCGGCCCGCGTTCGACGGTGGCCAGGTCGACGCCTGGGTCATCTGGGACCCGTACTTCGCGCTGGCCGAGCAGCCGGGGGTCCAGGTGCTCGCCGACGCGACCGGGCTGGCCAGCAACCGCGAGTACGTCCTGGCCGCCCCGGACGCCGTCACGAAGCAGCCGGACGAGATCCGGGCCTTCCTTCAGCGCTACCGCGAGGTGACCGACTGGGGCATCGCCCACCCCGAGGAGCGGGCCAGCACGCTCGCGCCGGAGCTGAAGATCCCGCAGGACGTCACCGGTCGGGCCCTGGCCCGCAGCGCCAGACCCCTCGCCCCCGTCACCCCGGCCATCGGCGACGAACTTCAGGCGATCACCGACAGCTTCATCGCCCTGGATCTCATCCCGGGCCCGGTCGACATCCGGTCCCGGGTCGACAGCCGGTTCAGCGCGGTGTTCCAGTGAGCCGTACGACGCTGGCCGAGGCGCCGGCCGAGATCGCGGCGGCGCCGCCGGTCGCGCCCCGACGTCTTCGGCCGACACGACGGTGGTGGCGGTTGGCCAGCCCGGTGGCACTGGTCCTGGGCTGGGAGCTGGCCTCGCGGACCGGCCTGCTGGCACCGGAGAAGCTGCCCGCGCCGAGTGACGTCCTGGCCACCGGCTGGCGGCTGGGCCGGGACGGAACGCTCGGCGTCCATCTGCTGGACTCCCTCACCCGGGCCGGGGCGGGGCTGTTGATCGGCGGCGTCCTGGCCCTTGCCCTGGGCACCCTGGCCGGGCTGCTGCGGCTCGGTGACGACCTGGTCGACCCGCCGGTGCAGATGGCCCGGATGCTGCCGCACCTCGGGCTGGTCCCGTTGCTGATCATCTGGGTCGGCATCGGTGAGTCACTCAAGATCAGCCTGGTGGCTCTGGGCGCCTTCTTCCCCATCTACTTCAACACCTACGCCGGCATCCGGGACATCGACGAGCGGCTGGTGGAGGCGGCGCGCACCTGCGGTCTGGGGCAGGCCGCCCGACTGCGGCACGTGGTGCTGCCCGGCGCGCTGCCGGCCCTGTTCCTCGGGCTGCGCCTGGCGATCGGGGCGGCCTGGCTCAGCCTGGTCGTCGGCGAGCAGGTCAACGCCCAGACCGGGATCGGCTTTCTGATGATGGAGGCACGGGAGTTCAGCCAGACCGACGTGGTGGTGCTGGGGCTGCTCGTCTACGCGCTGCTCGGGCTGATATCCGACAGTGCGTTGCGCGTCCTGGAGAGGAGGATGTTGACATGGCGTCGCGGACTGCGGGCCACGTGAACGACACCGCGCCGGTGCTGACCGCCCACGCGGTGCGCCGGGCGTTCGGGCCGACGGTCGTGCTGGCCGGGGTCGACCTCGCCATCGCACGCGGCGAGGTGGTGGCCCTGCTGGGCGGCAGCGGTTCCGGCAAGAGCACGCTCCTGCGGATTCTCGCCGGGCTCGACGGTGAGGCCAGTGGCACGAGCGTCGTGCACGGCACCGCCGCCGTGGTCTTCCAGGAACACCGGCTGCTGCCCTGGAAGCGGGTGGCGGACAACGTCGGGCTCGGCCTGTCCGGGCCGGACGCCCACGAGCGGATCCGGCGGGCGCTGGCCGAGGTCGGGCTCGCCGATCGGCACCGGGCCTGGCCGGCGGAGCTGTCCGGCGGGCAGGCGCAACGGGTGGCCGTCGCACGAGCACTGGTCCGCGAACCGGACGTGCTGCTGCTCGACGAGCCGTTCGGCGCCCTCGACGCGCTGACCCGCCTGCGGATGCAGATCCTGCTGCGCCGGCTGCGCGCCGAGCACGGCTTCGCGGCCCTGCTGGTCACCCACGACGTGGAGGAGGCGCTCTTGCTCGCCGACCGGATCCTGCTGCTCGACGAGGGCCGCATCGCTGCGGAGCTGCCCGTCGACCTGGCCCCCACCCGTACGCCCGACGAACCGGCCTTCGGCGCGCTGCGCCGCCACCTGCTCGACCGACTCGGCGTTCCCACCACCTGACGAGCGGAGCTGTGATGACCCGCTGGACCCCCGACCCCACGTTCTATCCCTCGCCTCGGGAGGCGGTGACCGCACCGGCCGAGAAGCTCGCCTACGTGGCCGCCTTCGACCGTACGGCAAGCCGTCCGGACGCCATCGTGGTGCTGGACACCGACCCGGACTCCCCCGACTACGGCCGGGTCGTGGGTTGGACCGACCTGCCCTACGTCGGCGACGAGCTGCACCACTTCGGCTGGAACGCGTGCAGCAGCGCGCTCTGTCCGACCGCCCCGCACCCGCACGTCGAGCGGCGCTACCTGATCGTTCCCGGCCTGCGGTCGTCGCGGATCCACGTGGTCGACACCCAACCCGACCCGCGTCAGCCGCAGGTGGTCAAGGTGATCGGCCCGGAGGAGCTGGCGAAGCGCGCCGGCTACTCGCGCCCGCACACAGTGCACTGTGGCCCGGACGGCATCTACCTCTCCGCTCTCGGGGGCGCGGACGGCGCGGAGGGTCCGGGAGGCATCGCCATCCTCGACCACACCACATTCGAGGTACGCGGGGCGTGGGAGGCCGACCGGGGTCCACAGTTCCTGGCGTACGACCTGTGGTGGCACCTCACCCAGGACGTGCTGGTCACCAGCGAGTGGGGCACTCCGTCGATGATCGAGGACGGCATCATCGGCGAGTTGCTGCTGGGTCGACGCTACGGCCACGCCATCCATTTCTGGGACCTCGCGAAACGTCGGCACGTCCAGCGGGTCGACCTGGGCGATCAATATCAGATGCCGCTGGAGCTGCGCCCGGCGCACGACCCGTCGAAGTCGTACGGGTTCGTCGGGGTGGTGATCAGTGTCGAGGACCTCTCCGCCTCAGTCTGGCTGTGGCACCGCGACGGCGACGCCTGGGCGGTCACCAAGGTGATCGACATTCCGGCCGAGCCGGCGGACCCGGCGAATCTGCCCGACCTGCTCAAGCCGTTCTCGGCGGTGCCGCCACTGGTGACCGACATCGACCTGTCCGTCGACGACCGGTTCCTCTACGTCTCCTGCTGGGGCACGGGAGAGCTGCGCCAGTACGACGTCAGCGACCCGCTGCGTCCCGTACTGACCGGCTCCGTGCATCTCGGTGGGATCGTGCGTCGCACGGCGCACCCGTCCGCGCCGGACGAGGCCCTCGCCGGCGGCCCGCAGATGGTGGAGGTGAGCCGGGACGGGCGACGGGTCTACGTCAGCAACTCGCTCTACGGCGCGTGGGACGACCAGTTCTACCCCGACGGGGTGGGTGCCTGGCTGGCCAAGCTCGACGTGGACGTCGAGGCCGGTGGGCTCACCCCGGACGAGCGGTTCTTTCCGCACGGGGAGGAGTTCCGGGGCCTGCGGGTGCACCAGACCCGGTTGCAGGGCGGGGACGCGTCCTCCGACTCGTACTGCTTTCCGTGACCGTCTCCACACTGGCGACGCTTGCCGCGCTCGGCGCGTTCCATGGTCTGAACCCGGCGATGGGTTGGCTGTTCGCGGTGGCCCGGGGCCTGCAGGAGCGCAGCCGGACGGCGTTGCTGCGCGCCCTGTCGCCGATCGCGGCCGGGCACCTCGCCTCGGTGGGGATCGTCGCGGCACTGGTCACCGCGACCCGTTCGGTGACGGCGAGCACCGCCCTCGCGGTGGTCGGCGGCGTGCTGCTGGTCGCGTTCGGTTTGTGGCGACTGCTCTCCGAGCGGCACTTCCGCTGGGCGGGGATGCGGCTGTCCGCGGCGCAGCTCGCCGGCTGGTCGTTCCTCATGTCGTCGGCCCACGGCGCGGGGCTGATGCTGTTGCCGGTGCTGGTGGCCGAGCCGGTGCCCGGGGGCCACTCCGGGCACCTGGCCAGCGCGCCGGTGGGTGCCCTGTCCGGGCTCGCCGCCGCCGGCGTGCACACAGTGGCGATGCTCGGCACCGCGCTGGCCATCGCGATTCTGGTCTACCAGGTGCTCGGGGTCGGTGTGCTGCGTCGGGCCTGGTTCAACGTCGACCGGCTCTGGGCCGGGGTGCTGGTCGCCGCCGGATTGGTCACGTTGCTCCGGGCGTGAACCGACCATCGTGGACGGAACCGATCTGTGGTCTCATGGCGGCATGATCACTCCGACTCCCCTCATGCGTCTGGTGGCCGGTGTGTGGGGGTTCAAGACCCTCGCGGCCGGCGTCGAACTCGGTCTGTTCACCCGGCTCGCCGGGGGTCGGACGATGACCGTCGAGCAGGCCGCTGCCGAGTTCGGGCTGCCGGACCGGCCCGCGGACCTGTTGCTGGCCGCCAGTGCCTCGCTCGGCCTGCTGGAGAAGGCCGGCGACGGTTACCGCAACTCCGAGTTGGCCGAGCAGTTCCTGGTCGAGGGTCGCCCGTACTACTTCGGTGCGCAGATCCGTTACTCCGACCTGCGCACCTACCTGCCCTGGCACCGCATCGGCGAGGCCCTGCGCACGGATCGGCCGTTGACCTGGGACCCGGAGGCACAGCAGTCGATGTTCGACACCGCCGACCCGGAGATGCTGACACAGTTCTGGGACGCGATGTTCTCCACGTCCAGCTTCACCGCCGCCGCGTTGGCCGACGCGTACGACTTCTCCACGCACCGCCGCCTGCTCGACGTCGGGGGCGGGGCCGGGGCGTTCCCGATCGAGTTCTGCCGCCGCCTGCCCGAGTTGCGGGCCACCGTCCTGGATCTGCCGCACGTCTGCGTACGGGCACGGGAGCGGATCGCGGAGGCCGGCCTGACGGAGCGGATCGACGCGGTGGGCGGCGACTTCCTCGCCGACCCGGCGCTGCCGGACGGGCACGACGTCATCCTGCTCAGCATGATCCTGCACGACTGGGACGAGCCGACGAACCGGGCGCTGCTGGCCCGGTGCCACGCGGCGCTGCCGCCAGGCGGGGCGATCGTCGTCTGCGAACTCCTGCTCAACGACGAGCGGACCGGGCCGCCGGAGGCCGCGCTGATGGGGATGAACATGCTGGTCGAGACCGAGGGTGGCCGCAACTACTCGGGCGCCGAGTACGCTGCCTGGCTCGCCGATGCCGGTTTCGTCGACGTGCGTACCGTGCCGTTCGACGCCCCCGGTGCCAACGGCGCTGTGGTGGCCCGGCGGGCCTGACCGACGACGACACCCGGCCCCGGTGCGAACCGTGGGCCGGGTGTCGCGGCGCCTCACGGCGCTGGCGTCCGATCGGCTACCGGTACGGGTCAGGCGCGAGCCTTGACCGGCTGCTTCATGAAGTCCAGGATCGCCTTGTTGACGTCCTCGGCGTGTGTCCACGGGATGCCGTGCGGCGCGCCCTTGAGCGTGACGAGCTTGCCGGTCGGCATCATCGGCCCGAGCCGCTGGCCGGTCACCGGGTAGGGCAGCACCCGGTCCTGGTCACCCTGCACGATCAGCACCGGAATGTCGATCTTCGGCAGGTCGGGGCGGAAGTCCTCCTGCCAGGCGTCCACGCTGTCGTGGGTGCCCTTGGCGGAGGCCATCGCGCCGATCTGCCAGTGCGCCCGGTACGCCTCCTCGCTGACCCGCTTGCCCATGTTCTGGTCCGGGTTGAAGAACGCGTCGCAGAACGACGTCAGGTACGCGAAACGGTCCTTGATGATGGCGTCCTGGAAACCCTTGAAGAGGCTCCGGTCGACACCCTCCGGATTGTCATTGGCCTTGGCCAGCATGGGTTGCAGCGGGCTGAGCACCACGGCCCGGCTCACGCGCTGGGAGCCGTAGTTGCCCAGGTAGCGAATGACCTCACCGGTGCCCATCGAGTGACCGACGAGGGTCACGTCGCTCAGGTTCAGCTCGGTCATCAGCACGTCCAGGTCCGCCGCGAACGTGTTGTAGTCGTACCCGAAGGTCGGCTGGGCGGAGTTGCCGTAACCGCGCCGATCGTAGGTGATCGTCCGGTATCCGGCGTTGAGCAGCTGGGTGGTCACCTTCTCCCAGGTCGCCCCGTTGAACGGGAAGCCGTGGATCAGCACCACCGGCTTACCGGAACCGTGGTCCTCGTAGTACAGGTCGATGGGCGCGGAGTTTTCCGTTCCCACGGTAATGAAAGGCATGTTTGTCTCCTGCTCCGGTATCGGGCTGTCGGACGTCAGCGCGCTTTCCCGCCGGGTCGGCGGATATGCCGGCCGTCGAAAGCACAGCGACCCCTCCAGCCATCGACAGATATCGACGCTCTCGATAGGGTCGGAGGTAGGAAAGTTTCGGCGTACGGGAGGTGGGCATGTCCCGACGAATCCGCACCACGGTCGCCGCGTTGGCCCTCGGGTCAGCAACGGCCGCGCTGAGTGCCACGCCGGCCCACGCCGACCCGGTGGTGCCCCGGCACGCCGTCGTGGTGTGCCAGAGCGCCAGCTTCTACGCCAACTACGACTCCGCCGGCGGCCCCACCGGCCTCAAGCGCACCCTCGCCTACGGCAACAAGATCGGTCACACGCCGGGCGCGCACCCGGTCTACAACGGGTGGGCGGCATCGTTCGACTTCGGCCCCAACGACTGGGGCTACCTGCGCGCCGAGTGCATCGGCGGGTACGACTCATGGTGACCCGGCGCCGGACACTCGCCGGTCTGCTCCCCGGCCTGCTCGCCGGGGTTCTCGCCGCGACAGTCGCGCTGCCGGCTTCCGCGCAGGCCGCCAACGGCACGATCGGGCAACGGGAGACGGTGTGCGCGTCCGACCTGTTCGTCCGCACCCAACCCGTCGGCGCCTGGATGGGCACCCTCTACCAGGGTCAGACGTTCCTGGTCGAAGGCCCCCGCAGCGGTGGCTACGTCTACGGCTTCGCCTACGGGCACATCAACCGCCGCGGCTGGGTGCAGGACGGCTGGTTCTGCTGACCCCCTGCGCGTCAATGGACCCAGCCCGCCGGCCTGACCCATGCCCGCCGGGCTGACCCTGCAAGCGGCGGCACGCGCGGCGTCGGCGTCGGCTTGCGCGATGTCGGACCGCCGAGATCAACACGGGTTTGCTGAAATCGGGGTGTCCCCGCCGCGTGGATACCCCGACTTCAAGGAACCCGAGTCGATCATCGCCGCGGTCCCGACAGGCGGAACGCTTAGACCGGATGCTGGACAGACCGCTCGGTCAGACCGTGGCGTCGCCCCAACCCGACGGCCGAACTGCGGACCCGGTCATTGAGAACCCCGGCCGGGCGCAGGAGCGTGACGACCCGAGCACGGACGACCCGAGCACGGACGACCCGAGCCGGACGACCGCCGCTCCCCCGGCGGTCGCCCTGCTCGTCGGCTCAGCTCTGGTAGACCTCCAGGGTCGACAGTTGCCCGGCCGGCCAGCCGGTGTTGCCGGTGACCGTGATGCGCACGTACCGGGTCTGTGCGGCTGTGAAGGTGATGCTCACCTGGTTGCCGGTGGCCGGGTTGAAGGTCCGCCCCGCCGAGCCGGCCAGTGTGCTGAAGCTGCCGCCGTCGGTGCTGCCCTGCACGGCCAGGGTCTGCGTGCGGCTGGCCCAGGCGGTGGCCGGGGGCAGCTTGAGCGCCACCCGCCCGACCGTGCGCGTCGCACCGAGGTCGACCTGGACCCACTGCGGGAACGCACTGTTGGCGCTCTCCCAGTAGCTGTTCGGGTCGCCGTCGACCACGTTGCCCGACCCGTAGCTCTGGACGTGGCTGCTCTCGCTGGTGGGTCGACCCCGGGCGAGGTCCGCGTTGGTCGGTGCGTCCGTCGTCACGGTGACCGTGTTGGACGCGCCGGACGTGTTGCCGGCGGCGTCGCGCGCGGTGACCGTGAAGGTGTACGCGGTGGACGGGTTGAGCCCGCTCACGGTCGCCGTGGTGCCCGTGACGGTGGCGACGACAGTGCCACCCTGGCGCACCTGGTAACCGGTCACGCCGGTGTCGTCGGTCGACGCCGTCCACGCCAGCGACACGCTGGTCGAGGTCTTGCCGGTGACCGTCAGGCCGCTCGGCGCGGTCGGTGGGTTGTCCGGTGTGGTGGTGGCCGCGTACACCTCGACCTGGGCGAGTTGGGCGGCCGGCCAGCCGGTGTTGCCGCTGATGCTGAGGCGGACGTAGCGGGCGGTGGTGGTCGTCAGCGTGCGGGTGACGGTGTTGCCGGTGGCCGGGTCGAAGGCAAACGCGGAGGCCCCGGCGATGGTGGTGAAGGAGCTGCCGTCGACGCTGCCCTGCACGGTGATGGTCTGGGTGCGCGCGCCCCATCCGGCGGGCAGCCGTAGCACCAGTCGGTTGACCTGGTGACTGGCGCCGAGGTCGACCTGCCACCAGTGTGGGAAGGCGCCGCCGCTGCTCTCCCAGTAGCTGCCGACGTTCGAGTCCACCGCGTTCGACGCCGGGAACCCGCCGCCCTGGCTGCTCGCCGAGGTGGGCCGGCCGGCGGCCAGGTTCCCGCCGGTCGGTGGCGGCGTGCCGATCATCGGCGGCGTGGGACGGACCGCGGTGAGCGCCAGCTGCCCTTTGAGCATCCGACCGCCGTCGGCCGTGATCCGCAGGTAGTAGTCGGAGGAGCAGGCCACGCCGTCCTCGTCCAGGGCGCGGATGTTCGCGCCGGCCGGGGTGGTGGCCTGGGTCTCGGAGGTCTTCGCGATCTGGTTGCCCTCGTTGTACTCGTCGTACATGGACACGTAGAGGCCCTGGGAGCCAAGTCGGATCATGTTGTAGATGTGCCGCCAGTAGAAGTCGCCGTGCTTGCGGTGACCACCGGCGAGGTCACCGGGCATCACGCAGGGCAGGTAGTCGATGCCGCGTGCCGCGCAGTCGGCCATGTCGCCGACGTTGACGTTGTTGTAGTACGAGTCGAGTTCCTCCACCGTCCTGGCCCGGTAGACCATCCACGGCGAGATCGCGTTGAACGCGTGGTAGACGTCGAGGAAGCCCGGACGGGAGTCCTCGATGCCCTGCCGCCACCAGGTGGGCACGCCACCGACGACGTAGCAGCCCTGCGCCTTGAACCAGTTGATGACCTCCAGGCAGGGCCCGGGGGTGAACGGTCGGCTGGGCTCGCTGAAACCGAAGCCCCAGATGCACACGACCGGCTTGCCGTTCTGCCGGGCGTACGCGGAGGACGCGACGTGTGCCGACATCTTCGTCGTCCAGTCGGTCTTGATGTCCGACTGGAAGCTCAACCAGTCGGTGACGTCGTACATGATGTAGAACTTGCGGCCGTAGCGCTCGGCGGCGGAGCGGACCTTCTGCGTCATCGCGTCGCGGGTCGGGCCCTCGTCACCCGTCGGGTTGAACCGCTGCAACGCGGCGGTGTCGCAGCCATACTCCTGCATCCACCGGAAGTGGGTGTCCACCGTCTGCTGGTCGTAGGAGGAGAACAGGGTGGCCGGCTGGCCGTTGCCCAGGTTGGGGTACGCGGTGGGATAGGTGCGCGTGTACTCGCGCATGTCCGGCCAGGACACGATGGTGGTGTTGGCGGGCGAGGGCGGCTGGAAACGGTCGCGGCTCCAGTGCCACCAACCGCCGATCGGCGCCGAGTCACCGGGGGCGCTGAACCAGCCCTGGTAGCCGACCGTCACCTTGCCGACCACGTCCCCGGGAGGACTGGCGGCGGAGGCGGGGCTGGCCAGGGTGGTGAGCAGCTCGGTGCTGGAGGCGGCGGCGAGGGCGGACCCCGCCATCACGGACGTGACGAACCTGCGGCGGGAGACCGCCATGACGACCACTCCTTCGGGACGGAAGGCATTGACGGTCATCGTGGCAGCAGCCGATGCCAGCCCGCAAGAGTTAGACTGATCGATGAAATTCCAGATCAGATGACGGGAATTTCACGCTGGGTCATTAGTGGGTCAGTGCCTGGTCCAGGGCGCGCACCGGGGACAGGATCCGGCTGCCGGCCTGCCAACGGCGGGCGTCGCGCACCGTCATCCGTACGCCCTCGGTGAAGCCGAGCTTCGGCCGCCAACCGAGCAGCTCGCGCGCCTTCCTGGTGTCCAGCGCCATGTTGCGCACCTCGCCCGGCCAGGGCAACGGCTCGTAGCGGGCCGTGTTGTCGACACCGGACGCCTCCCGGACGGTGTCGTACACGTCGTTGATGCTCGTCTGCTGGCCGGAACCGATGTTGACCATCCCCACCCCGCTGTGGTGGCAGGCGACGGCCACCGCCTCGGCGACGTCGCTGACGTGGATGAAGTCCCGGGTCTGTGTGCCGTCGTCGTAGATCACCGCTTGGCGGCCGCCGAGCAGGGCATCCACCATCAGGGACACGACGCCGTAGTCGCCGCCGTCCTGCCGGGACCCGTAGACATTGCCGAAGACCATCGACGTGTACGACAGGCCGTGCTGGCGTCCGTACCAGTCGAGATAGTGCACGCCGGCGGCCTTGCTGATGCCGTACGGGTCCACCGGTGCGATCGGGTGGTCCTCGCGGACCGGCAGGTCGTGGGCGGGGACGCTGCCGAAGATGGCGCTGCCGGCCGCATTGACCACCAGTCGTACGCCGCTGCGGGCGCACGCGTCCAGCACGTTGGCGGTGCCGAAGACGTTCACGTCGGCGTCGTACAGCGGTGAGCGGCGACCCACCGGAGCGTTCGCCTGCGCGGCGAGGTGCACCACGACGTCCGGCTGCCACTGGTGGATGACCTCGACGCCCTCCGGCGTACGGATGTCACCGGAGACGACGTCCGCATCGGTCAGACCGCCGCACACGGCGTCCGCCAGATTCTCGAACCGGCCGGTGGAGAAGTTGTCGAGCACCCGGACCTGGCTGCCCATCAGCATCAGCCGGGCGACCACGTGGCTACCGATGAAGCCGGCACCTCCCGTGACCAGAACACGCCGGGGCGTCAGGTCGGTCGCCGGGTCGGCGCCGACGGCAGTAACTGGCAGGTCCACCTGGAACTCCTTGGACGACAGAGCCTGTCGGCCCGCTTCGCACACCAAGACGGCCAGGCACGACAGTAACCCACCAAATAACCACGAAAGAGACTTTTCGCCTAATGCACCCGAGTGGACATGAGGGTTCGTCGCGGCCACGGTCGGCCGGCAGCGTTCCCGCGCGGATTGGATCCGTTGACCGTTCCACAGCCGACGGGGCCGGAGCCACGCCGGCTCCGGCCCCGTCGGTACACCCGAGACCCTTACGAAGTCGGGTACTCCGCGAGGTAGACCGGCGCGCCCACCTTGGTCATGTCGGCCGCCTCGCCGACGCCGTTGACCACGTGGTCGATCGTGCCGGCGCTGAGGTTGACGGTCATGACGTGGTGCAGCTTCACGCCCGGCTGGTTCGGCACCTCGAAGCCGTTCTCGGTGTGGATCGACGGGTTGTTCTGGTTGAAGACGTACACCCCGCCGCCGTGCAGGGTGTGGTGACGCACCCGGTCACCGACCTTGTACCCGGCCCAGCCCTCGACCGCGCCGTTCATCCAGTCGGCCTGCGTCGGCGGGTCGTACGGCAGCTCGTTCTGGTAAAGGATCGTGGTGCCGTGCTCGCCGTTCCAGACCGTGTTGTAGCGCTGGAAGTGCTCGACGAACAGACCGGTCGCGGTCACGTGGTCGCCGTTGATGACGGCGCCGTAGCGACCGGTGTTCGTGCGCCAGCGGTCGGTGTCACCGTTGACGCCCTCGGTGAAGCCCTCGACGCCGTGGTCACCGCGCCAGACCCAGGTGTGGTCGATGAGCACGTTGTCGCTGTTGACCTCCAGCGCGGTGTTCGTCCGGCCGATGTGCGGGCCGCCGACCCGGAAGTACACGTCGGACAGCGTGGTCGGGTTGTGCGGGCTGCTGGCGTTGTGGCCGTGCTGGCGGCCCACCCGCAGCAGGACCGGCGACTCGACGAGACCGGCGTCGATCGTGACACCGGCGACGATCACGCCGGGGACACCGGCGACGTCGAGCGGGATGGCGCCGTTCACCGCGGTGAGCGTCGCGTGGCCGATTCCGAGCACCACGGTGCCGGGCCGCCGCACCTCGATGCTGCGGGCGATGTCGTACGTGCCGGGGGTGAGCAGCAGGTGCTTCCCGCGCGCGAGTTGGGCGTTGATGACGCGTACCGGGTCGGACGGCTTGGCGACGAAGAAATCGTCGATCCCGATCGTCCGTCCCGGCGTCATGTCGTCGGCCCAGGAGACTCCCCGGCTGTCGCGCTGCGCGGCGGGAACCCGCACGTTGTAGCGACCCTTGCCGTCGACGAAGAGGTACGGCTTCTCCCGGCTCAGCGGGGTGGTCTCCAGGGTGGTGTACGGCGGGTCGGGGAACGTGGCGTCGTCCGGCGCGCCCTCGACGCCCGCGAAGACCTGGTTCCACACCGCGTTGGACCAGCTGCCGACCTCACTGTTGCGGGTCAGCCACTGCTGTTGCGAGCCGTTGGTGGTGGCCGGCAGCCGCGAGTCGGCGATGAAGCCGCCGCTGGCGAACTGCGGGCCGGCCGTGCAGTAGTCCATCAGCGACAGACCGCCGCCGTTGATGTTCAACCGGCGCATCGACACCGCCTGGGACACCGCCCAGAAGTTCGCCGTCGACCGGCAACCGTCCTGGCCGGAGGCGTTGATGGTGAGCGACAGGTTGGACAGGGTGCGCCAGAAGTTGACCAGCGCGAGGCAGTTGCCGGTGCCGCCGTCGGCCAGGCAACGGTTGTAGACCTCGAGCTTGCCGTTCACCGTGACGTCGGTGGGCGAGGCACCCAGACCGGACACCTCGGTGTAGTAGCCGACCTTGGCCTGCAACGGCTGCTCGGCCGTGCCGTACGTGCCCGGCTTGAACAGGTAGGCGTGCCGCTCGGTGCCCATCTCGTTGTCGACCTGCCGGGCGTGGGCCGCGTCCAGGGTCTGCTGGATCTCGGCGACCGGCATGCCCGGGTCGAAGATCGTCACGTTGGGGCCGAAGTCCGGTGCGCCGTGGGTCGGGCGACCGGCGGTGGCGGCGGTGCTGGTCACGGTGACGGCGGTGGTCACCAGCAGAGCAAGGGTGAGGGTACGTAGGGACGGGCTTGTCATGTAGTTCGTCCTCTCCGCTGGCCGGAGATGCTTCCGGCGCAGCTGGGGGCGGTGAGAGCGCTCTCTGACCCCTGCCGCCGGAGTTGAGCCGGACCAGAAGGGGGTTGACATCTTTCTACCCGTTAATCCGGCCGCCCGCCATGACCACGGACGGCGAACTTGGCGCCGGTACCGGTCGGTCCATTTCGGAGTCCGGATACGGCGAGGCCCGCCCTCCTGAGGAGGGCGGGCCGCCACGATGGTGTGAGAGGTCAGCGCACCCGGCGCCGGCCGTAGGCACCGGCGACGATCGCCACGCCGACAGCGGCGAAGACGACCTGCAGGATCAGCTCGATCCAGTCGATCCCGCTGGTGTCGTCGACACCGAGGGCACCGGCGACGAGGGTGCCGAGGATCGCCGCGACCACACCGATGAGCAGGGTCAGCCAGATCGGGATGTTCTGCTTGCCCGGCACCACCAGCCGGCCCAGCACGCCGATGATCAGACCGATGATGATGGCGGCGAAGAAGCCGGTAATTTCCACGGAAGTCGTCCTTTGCGAGGGGAATGTCGTCGGCCTTTGATTGCCCCGGGCAACGAGCCGCGAAACAGCCTCTGGATCTTCAATCTTGCGGTCGGCTTCAGGCCGCCTTACCGGCGTTAGGATGACCGCCGTGCAGTTCGGGGTGCTCGGGCCGCTCGCCGTGACCACGGACGCCGGCGAGCCGGTGGTGGTGCCCGGCACGAAGGTACGCGCGCTGCTGGCCGACCTGCTGGTCAACCGCAATCAGGTGGTCTCGGCGGACCGCCTCATCGACGATCTGTGGGGCGAGGACTGCCCCGCCAACCCCGCTGGCGCCCTCCAGGTGCGGGTGTCCCAGTTGCGCAAGGCGCTCAACGACGCCGAGCCGGGTGCCCGCGAGCTGGTCGAGTCCCGGCCGCCGGGCTATCTGCTGCGGGTCGACGCGGTCGACGTCGCCCGGTTCGACGAGCTGGCACGGTGCACCGACGTCGAGCGGTTGACCGATGCCCTCGCGTTGTGGCGCGGCGAGGCGTACGCCGACGTGGCCGATGCCGAGTTCGTCCGCGCGGAGGCCACCCGCCTCGCCGAGCAGCGCCTCGCCGTCCACGAACGGTTGGCCGAGGCCCGGCTGGCCCGGGGTGAACACGACCTGGTCGCCGCCGACCTCGCCGAGCTGGTCACCCGGCATCCGCTGCGTGAGGGCCTGCGGGCGGTGCAGCTCCGCGCGTTGTACGCGGCCGGCCGCCAGTCTGAGGCCTTGGACAGCTACGCCGACCTGCGGGAGCGGCTCGCCGAGGAGCTGGGCCTCGACCCCGGCCCCGAGCTGGTCGCCCTGCACCGCAGGATCCTCGAACAGGACGCCGCCCTCAACGCCCCGCCGAAGGCCGCGGTCATCCGCACCAGCCTTCCCGCCCCGCTCGACGAGCTGGTCGGGCGGGCCGAGGCGCTGGCCGAGTTGGGCGAGCTGCTGTCCCGGCAGCGGTTGGTGACGCTGGTCGGGCCGGGTGGCGTCGGCAAGACCAGACTGGCCGTCGAGACGGCCCGCGCGCAGTCCCTTCCCGACGGAGTCCAGCTGGTCGAGCTGGCCCCGCTGCCCGCCGGTGACGCGCTCGTCGCCGAGCAGGTGCTCGCCGCTCTGGGCAGCTACGAGGCGGCCGGCACGAGCATGTCCCCCGCCGACCGGCTGGTGGCGACCCTGCGGCACCGACACCTGCTGCTCGTGCTGGACAACTGCGAACACGTCATCGACCCGGTCGCCGAGCTGGTCGCCCGGCTGCTGCGCGAGGTGCCCGGGCTGCGGGTGCTGGCCACCAGCAGGGAGCCACTCGGGCTGACCGGTGAACTGCTCTGGGAGGTACCCCCACTGCCCGTGCCGGATGACGGTGACCTGGGCACGGTCCGGCGCTCGGCGGCGGCCCGGTTGTTCGCCGCCCGCGCCGCCGCGCAGCAGCGCGGGTTCCGCCTCGACGGGCAGAGCGCCGCCGCGGTCGCGCAGCTCTGCCGCCGCCTCGACGGCCTGCCGCTCGCGCTGGAGCTGGCCGCGACCCGGGTGCGCGCGCTGGGCGTGCGCGGTGTGGTGGAACGGCTCGACGACCGCTTCCGGCTGCTCACCACCCAGCAGCGGGACGTGCCACCCCGGCAGCGGACGCTGACCGCGGTGATCGGTTGGAGCTGGGACCTCCTCGACGAGACCGACCGGATGGTGCTGGCCCGGCTGGCGGTGTTCCGGGACGGCTGCACCCCGGAGGCCGCCGAGTACGTCTGCGGGACCGACCTGGACACCCTCGCCCGGCTGGTGGACCGGTCGCTGGTGGTGCTCGACGACTCCGGCGCCAACCCGCGCTACCGGCTGCTCGAATCGGTCGCGGCGTTCTGCCTGGACCGACTGACCGACGCCGACGCCGTGCGCACCCGGCACGCCACCTACTACACGGAGCTGGCCGAGCGCGCCGACCCGGAGCTGCGCGGGGCCGACCAGCAGCGGTGGCTGGCGCTGCTGGACGCCGAGATGGCGAACCTGCGATCCGCGCTGGTGCACGGCGGAGGGCTGCGCCTGGCGGTCGCGCTGAGCTGGTACTGGCACCTGCGCGGCCGGCTCACCGAGGCGCGGCGAGCCCTGGCCGTGCCGGGCGACCCGGAACAGGAGACCCGGGCGGCCCCCTGGCGGGTCGGGTTCGCCCTGTCGCAGGGCGAGGCGACCGAGCCGGACGACGTACGCGCCGCGGTGGCCGCCGACCCGGGCGGCCACGCCGCGTGGTTCGCGGCCAACGCGGTGATCGAGCACGGCGACCTGGCCCTGGCGGCGGAGCTGCTGCCCACCGCCACCGTCGACAGGTGGACCGAGGCCGCGGTGCTCACCTCCCTGGCCCACATCGCGCACGCCAACGGTGACCAGGCCACCCTGGAGGACACCGCGACCCGCAGCGCCGCGCTCTTCGCCGACCTCGGCGACCGGTGGGGCCGGCTCCGCGCCACCGAGTGGGTGGGTGGCCTGGCCGACATGCGCGGCGAGCACGAGCGCGCCGCCGCGCTGCACCGCGAGGGGCTGCGCTGGGCCGAGGAGCTGGCGCTGTGGCCGCAGGTCTGCGCAGAGCTGTCCTGGCTGGCCTGGCTCGCCGTGCAGACCCGCGACTACGCCCAGGGTCGGGAACTGGCCGAACGCGCGTACGCCCTGGCGGTCGAGCAGGGCTCGCCCGGTGCGCTGGTCTTCGCGGAGATGAGCCTCGGGCTGGCCGCCCGCCGCGATGGCAAGCTCGACCTGGCCGTTACCCACCTCAGCCACCTCGCCGACCTGGGCCGGGGCGAGAGTCAACCCGCGCTCTACCTGCCGATGGTCCTGGTGGAGCTGGGCTACGCCCTCGAGCAGGGCGGTGACCCGGATGCCGCGCTGGCCCTGCACATCGAGGCGTTCGAGGCCGCCGAGGCGATGACCACGATGCGCGACGCGGTCGGCCCCCTGGAGGGGATGGCCGCGGCGGTCCGCTCCCCCGAGGTGGCCGCCCGATTGCTGGGCGCCGCTGCCGCTGCCCGACTAGCCACGCAGTCCCCCGCCGCGCCGGCCGAACGCGACGACACCGACCGGACGACCGAACGCCTGCGGGCCGCACTCGGGCCGCAGCGGTTCGACGCGCTGCTCGCCGAGGGCGCGAAGCTGAGCCCGAGCGAGGCCCGGGCTCAGCTCTGATCTGGTCAGGCCGGCGTCTTCGGCGCGTACGAGGCGACGATCACGCCGCTCTTGTGCACCCGGGTGTCGACCAGGTCGAACGAGGCCTTGAAGTCGGTCAGCGGCACCGTCAGGTTGGCGCCGCCCTCCAGCACCGGGTGGATCCAGAACCGGACCTCGTCCACCAGGCCCGCCCGGATCAGCTGCGCGGTGACCGAGCCGAAGCCGTACTGGATGATGTTCCTGCCCTCCTGGGCCTTGAGCGCGCTGACCGCCTCGACCAGGTCGCCCTGGAGCACCTCCGTGTTGTTCCAGGTGGGGTCGGTCAGGGTGGTCGAGGCGACGTACTTCTTGACGTTGTTGAAGTACGCGGCGCCGGTGGTCGGGTCGCTCTCGTCCCTGGTCGGCCAGGCGGCGGACATGCCGTCGTAGGTGGCTCGGCCCATCAGCATCGCGTCGGCCTCGGTGGTCTGCGCCCCGGCGAGGCTGGCGGCCTCCTCGTCGAAGTACGGCATGGTCCACATGGGGTTCTCGATGACGCCGTCGAGGGTGATGTAGGTCGAGTTGATGAGCTTGCGCATCGGGATCTCCTGGTTGTCTGTCGTGCTCTCCGGTGACACCCAGAACTCTGCCAATGCCCGCTTACGATTCGCTTCAGGTGCCCTTACCGGCGTCCCCGGCCGCGCCTGGAGCCGCTTGCGCCAGCGGGTCGGTCAGCGGGATGGGCAGCGCCTGCGTGGCCACCGTGCCGCCGCCGGTCGAGTGCGCCGGCGCGGGGCGATCGCCGGTGCGGCTGTGCAGGCGTCCGTGCCCCGCCGGCCCGGCACGCCGGGTCACCTCGACGGTCACCATCCGCACCGGCAAGGGCGGCACGGTGAAACGCCCGACACCCCACCGCACCCAGATCGGAATCCGGCCGGCGTCCGCCTCCGCGCGCAACTTCTGCACCGTACGGGCCCGGTCGGTGTGGTCGACCTCCACGACGACCGGCGGGCCGTCCGGGCGGGCACACGCCACGTCCAGGACCGAGTGCCGTTGCTCCAGCGGCGGCGGCAACGGCAGCACGCTGGGGGCGCGCCGGTAGACCCGCCAGCCCTGGGCCTCGGCCCACCCCACCACCGAGTCGATCACCCGCGCGGTGACCTCGTCGGCGCTCAGGTCGACGAAGGTCAGGTCCGCCAGAGCGCGACCGAGGTCGGACGCCAACCGCTCGCCCTGCGCCGTGACCTCCACCGGCGCAGGATAACGCCTCAGCCGACGGTGGTCGTGGCCGCGGCGAGGTGCCGGGTCAGCCAGGCGGTGGTGGCCGTACGCGCCGCCTCGGCGTTGGCGCGCTTCAGGAAGTCGTGCCCCTCGCCGGCGAGCACCAGGTGCCCGTGCGGCACGTCCCGGGCGGCGAGGGCCTGCGCCACCTGCGCCGACTCGCCCGCCGGCACGTTGGTGTCGTTGGCGCCGTGGATGAGCATCACCGGCACGTCGAGCCGGTCGAGGTGGGTCATCGGCGAGAGGTCACGCAGCAGTTCCGCGTCGCGCTGCGGGTCGCCGTACTTGCTGACGGCGGCGGCGGCGATCCACGGCTCGGTGCCGGCGTAGAAGGTGTGGAAGTCGGAGATCCCGCACTCGGCGACCCCGGCGGCGAACAGCCCGGGGAAGTTCACCAGCACGGCGAGGACCAGGTAACCACCGTAGGAACGGCCCAGACAGCCGAGCTGGCCGGGCCGGGCGACGCCGCTGTCGACGAGGAAGTCCGCGCAGGCCGCCACGTCGGCGATCGCGCCGTACCGGCCGGCGAGGTTGTCGGCCGCGACGAAGGACCGGCCGAAGCCGGACGAGCCGCGCACGTTCGGCGCGAACACGGCGATGCCCTGCGCGACGAGAGCCTGGAACAACGGGTTGTAGCAGGGACGCTCCTGCGCCTCCGGGCCCCCGTGCAGACTGATGGCGGTCGGCCAGGGACCCGGCCCGACCGGGCGGTAGAGCCAGCCGGAGAGCGGCAACCCGTCGCGGGCACGCAGGTCGACGAGGTGCGGCGCGACCCCGCCGTCGCCGGTACGCGCCACACCGGTGTCCGGCCGCAGCGGGCGCAGCGCCCCGCACGTCGGGTCCACCAGCCAGACCTCCCGAGGCTGCACCGGCCCCTGCGCGGTGACGCAGAGCAGGTCACCGTCGGCGGCGAAGACGGCGTCGTCGAGCACCTCGCCCGGTGCCACCACGGCCCGCTGCACGCCGCTGGCGAGGTCGAGCAGGCTCATCTCACTGCGGCCACCGTAGGTGTTCCACAGCAGCGCGACCCGCCGCCCGTCGGCGCTCGGCACGGCCTGCTCCAACTCGGCGTCCGGTCGTCCGGCGAGCCGGGTCGGCGGCTGCTCCGGTCGGGTCAGGTCGACCCGCAGCAGCGCGGCGAGTTCCGAGAACGCGTCGGTGCGGGCCAGCACGCTGGTCCCGTCCGGGCCGAACCAGCCCTGGTCGGTGCTGCCCTGGCCGGTGTCCGGGAACAGTCGCCGTCGGACGCCTGTCGCCACGTCGAGCAGTTCCAGCCAGCGCGCGTTGCGCGGGCCGCGGCGCAGCAGGGCGATGCCGACGTCCGGAGCGACGTCCAGGAGCGTGAGCAGGTCACCCTCGGCGAGCACCCGCCGGTGCCCGGTGCCCGCGTCGACCAGGACGGCCCGGGCGTGCTCGTCGGTCTCGGTGATCATCAGGACCGCGCCCTCGGGCAGCCAGCCGGCCAACGCGGCGCTGCGACGGCCGAACCCGGCGACCTGGCGGCGTCGTGACCCGTCCGGGCGCAGCACCCACAGCTCGGTGCGGGGAGCGCCGCCGGGGGCGACGACGCAGGCCAGCCACTGCCCGTCCGGGGACCAGCTCAGCGCGAGCACCGGGTCGTCGCCGGTGGGCAGCGCGACAGCCTCGGCGGCGTCGACATCGCGGACCCAGACGCCCGGCGCGCCGGCCCGGTCGGAGAGGAACGCCACCCGGCGACCGTCGGGGGACGGCGCGGGCGCGTGGTCCTCGCCGGGAGGCAGCGGCGGTGCCGGCCGGTGCCCGACGGGTCGGGCCCGCCGGGCGGTGCGCGGCACCTCGGTCCGTACGCTCATCTAAACCCCGATCCGCTGCAACCAGAGCTCCAGCAACCCGAGCTGCCAGAGTGCGTTGGAACCCAGCGTGGTCCGCCGGGCATTGGGCGCGTCCAGCAACTCCTCCAGGTAGTCCTTGCGGAACAGGCCCCGCTCGCGGGCCGGCCGGGCGGTCAGCGCGTCGCGCACGTCGTCGAGCAGCGGGCCGGAGAGGTGCCGGATGGCGGGCACCGGAAAGTAGCCCTTCGGCCGGTCGATCACCGCGTCCGGGACGATGCCCCGGCTCGCCGCCTTCAGCACGCCCTTGCCGCCCTGCGCCAGCTTCATCCCGGGTGGGCAGGCGGCGGCCAACTCGACGACCTCGTGGTCGAGGAACGGCACCCGGGCCTCCAGCCCCCAGGCCATCGTCATGTTGTCCACCCGCTTGACCGGGTCGTCGACCAGCATCACCAGGCTGTCCTGCCGCAGGGCCGCGTCCAGCGCGGTGTCCGCGCCCGGTGCGGCGAAGTGGGCGGCCACGAACTCCAGGCTCGCGTCGTGGTCGAGCATCCACTCGGGCGCCAGGTGCCCGCCGAGCGCGTCGTGGCGACGGTCGAAGAACACCCGGGCGTACGCCTCGACGGCGTCCGCCCGGGCCACGTTGGCCATCGGCGGGTACCAGTCGTAGCCGGCCAGGATCTCGTCGGCGCCCTGCCCGGACTGGACCACAGTGATCCGCTGCGAGACCTCCTCGGACAGCAGGTGGAACGCGACGCAGTCGTGGCTGACCATCGGCTCGCTCATCGCGGCGATGGCGTCGTGCACGGCGGGGACGAACCGGCTCGCGCCGATGCGGATCTGGTGGTGGTCGGTGCCGAAGTGACGGGCCACCAGATCGGAGTAGTGGAACTCGTCCCCGCTCTCCCCCGCCGCCGCCTCGAAGCCGATGCTGAAGGTGGCCAGCCCGGTCTGGCCCTGCTCGGCCAGCAGGGCGACGATCAGGCTGGAGTCGAGGCCACCGGAGAGCAGTACGCCGACCGGCACGTCGGCGACCATCCGTCGGCGTACGGCGGTGCGCAACGCCGCCATGAGCCGTTCCTGCCACTCGTCGGCGGACATCGGATCGGCCGCGGCCCGGGTGAACTGCGGCCGCCAGTACAGCGTGTCGGTGCTCCGGCCGGATGCGGTGATCACCCGCACGGTCGCCGGTGGGAGCTTGCGCACCCCGGCGAGGATCGTGCGCGGCGGGGGCACCACCGAGTGGAAGCTCATGTAGTGGTGCAGCGCCACCGGGTCGAGGTCGGTGTCCACGTCACCGGCGGCGAGCAACGCCGGCAGGGTGGAGGCGAAGCGGACCCGCCCCGGCCCCTCGGCCAGGTAGAGCGGCTTGATGCCGAGCCGGTCGCGGGCCAGCACCAGGGTGTGCGTGGCCATCTCCACCAGGGCGAACGCGAACATCCCGTAGAACCGTTCGACGCAGGCCGTCCCCCACCGGTGGTACGCCTTGAGGATCACCTCGGTGTCCGAGGTGGACCGGAAGGAGTAACCGGCGGCGATCAGCTCGTCGCGCAGCTCCCGGTAGTTGTAGATGCAGCCGTTGAAGACGACGGCCAGACCCAGCTCGTCGTCGACCATCGGCTGGGCGCCCGCGTCCGAGAGGTCGATGATGCGCAGCCGTCGGTGCACCAGGGCCGCCGGCCCCTGCTGCCACCGGCCCTCACCGTCCGGGCCACGGGAGGCCAGGGCGGGGAGCATCCGCTCGACGGCCGCCATGTCGGGTGGCGTCCCGTCGAAGCGGAACTCGCCTCCGATACCGCACATGCCACGCACCTCTGTTCGGCTCGGGTCCGCTCGGGCCGCTGACGGGTCCAGGCTTGGCGGACCGGGTTGCGTCCCGATGACGGGCGGGTCAAGCGTGGGTTACACCGACGGCCGTTCGTCTCCACCGAGCAGCCAGGTGTCCTTGGACCCGCCGCCTCGCGACGAGTTGACGATCATGCTGCCGGCCGGCGCGACCCGGGTCAGCGCCACCGGCGCGACCTCGGCGGTGTCGCCGAGGAACACGAAGGCCCGCAGGTCGACGTGACGGGGGGCGAGAGCCGTGCCGTCGAAGACCGGGTGGGTGGTCAACGCGATCATCTCCTGGGCGATCCACCGGTGCGGGGCCGCGAGGATCTGCTCCCGGACGGCGTCCAGCTCCTCCGCCTCGGCCCGGGGGCCGATCACCACCCGGTCGCCGCCGTACCCGTCGACCGGTTTGAGCACCAGCTCGTCGAGCCGGCCCAGCACCTCGGCCCGCTGCTCGGGCAGCCCGCACAGGTACGTCGGCACGTCCCCCAGCAGAGCCTTCTCGCCCAGGTAGTACTCGATCAGCCGGGGCACGTACGCGTACAGCGCCTTGTCGTCGCCGACACCGTTGCCCAGCGCGTTGGCCAACGTGAGCCGCCCGGCGTGCACCGCGGCGAGCAGCGGCCAGCCCAGCGGCACCCCGTCGGCGCCCGGCGCGTGCAGCAGCGCCTCCTCGTCCATCCGCAGGTAGATCACGTCCACCTCGCGGCGGCAGCCCTCGCGGACCAGCCGGACCCGGCCGTCCTCCACCAGCAGGTCGTTGGTCTCGGTCAGGGGCACGCCCATCTCGTCGGCGAGCAGCCGGTGCTCGAACCACGCGGGATCACCGGGACCGCTGCTGAGCACCACCACGGCGGGATCGTCGGCAGCCGCAGGCGCGGCGGCGACCAGCGCCCGGTACAGCATCGCCGGTGTCTCGTCGGCGGGCAGCAGATCGGCCGGCACCGGCAGCTCCGGCAGCACCGCCTGTGTCAACCGGCGGTTCTGCACCGCGTAGCCGATGCCGGAGGGCACCCGCAGGTTGTCCTCCAGCACGTACCAGCCGCCATCCGGGTCCCGGACGAGATCGGTGCCGGACACCTGGGCGCGGGTTCCCCTCCGGCCCATCAGCGCCCCGGTCGGGCGCAGACCGGGCGAGGATTCCACCACCCATGCCGGCACGACGCCGTCGGCCACCACGGCCCGGTCCGCGTAGACGTCGGCCAGGAACGCGTCGAGGGCGCGGGCGCGCTGCACCAGGCCGGTGCGCAGGGTCCGCCAGTCGGCGGCGGGCACGACGCGCGGCACCAGGTCGACGGGGAAGAGCCGGGTGCTCGCCTCGCCGGCGACACTGAACGTCACACCGCGGGCCCGCTGCTCCTCGTCCCGGTCGTTCTCCCGTTGACGCAGGCCGCCGGCGCCGAGGCCGCGCAGGGCGGCCAGCAACGGACGGTACGCGGGCTCCGGCCCGCCGGGCCCGAAGACCTCGTCGGACGAGTCGGTGTACGTGGGAAGGACGGGCAGCGGCGACACTCCGGGCAGTGGCCCCCGGATCCGGCCCCGGGTCTCGTCGAGGAGCAGGTCGACCACGTCGGCCAACCGGCCGCGCCGCTCGTACGCCCGCCGCTGCCGCGCGGCGGAGCTGCCGCGTTCCAGCCCGTGACGGGTCAGCTCGCTGACCTGCTCCCAGTCACCGGTCGCCTCCAACTGCGGACGCAGGTCGGTCACCAGGCGGCGGACCGCCTCGGCGGCCGGCACCGGCCGGGCCGAGCGGGGCAGGTCGAGCAGGTCACCCTCCAGCCCGGACCGGGCCGCCCGCCACACGGCGGCGCGCAGCACCGGTGGTCGTACGCCGGTGCGCTCGACCCCGGCGCGCAGCGCCGCGACCTCCCGCCGGACGAGCGCCCGGAACAGGCCGGTGAGCAGGACGATTGTCTCCACGTCGGAGTTGGCGTCGGTGATCCGCAGCTCCACTGTGGGCACGTGGGCCGACGGCCGGACGTCGAAATAGATCATGGCGGGGTCGGTGATGGTCTCGGAGGAGATCAGCTCGGCGACCAGAGCCTCGTGGTCCGCGGCGCTGGTCACCTCGCCCGGGTCCCCCGCCGTGGGCCAGCGTTGCCAGACCAGCGACCGGACGCTGGCGTAACCACTGTCCTGACCCATCCAGTACGGCGAGCTGGTGGAGAGGGCGAGCAGGACCGGCAGCCACGGCTGGACCCGGCGGGTGACGGCCACCGCGAGATCCCGGTCGGACACCCCGACGTGCACCTGCGCGCCGCAGATCAACTGCTCCCGGGCGAGCAACTGGTATTCGTCGAGCATCCGCCGGTAGCGGGAGGTGGGGGTGACGCTCGGGTCCCCGTCGGCGCGCAGCGGCACCGTACCGGCCGCCACGATGCCCAGCCCGGCCCGGTCCGCGACCCGGACGGCGAGCTGACGCAGCCTGGTCAGCTCGTCGCGGATCTCGTCGAGGGTGCGACAGACCGCGGTGTTGGTCTCCACCACGCTGCGGTGCAGTTCCGCGGTGAACGAGGTCGCCGGCAGCCGGTCGAGCAGTTCCCCGGCCCGGGGCACCAGCTCGCGGGTGTGCAGGTCGACGACGTGGAACTCCTCCTCCACGCCGATCGTGGCCAGGTCCGCCGGGTCACCGTCGTCCAGCGACGCGACCGGGTTTGTGCGGGGCGTGGGCAGCGTCCGGCCGTTGCCGGACCGGCCCATCGACCCGTCGAACGTCGGCACGTTCGTGGTGTTGTCGGCCATGGTCACCCCGGTTCGCGTGTCGGTGGTCTCGGCTGTCCGACGAGCGTTCCCAGGGTTGGTACCGGGGGTGTTTCCAGCGCGTTAAGGTGACGCGCCGTTCTGGCCGGGCTGCTCAGCGACGCGCAGCACGCTCCTGCCGGGTCGACGGGCATGGTGATGTCGGGGTATCCCGTCGATCCGGATACCCCGACATCAGTGAACGCGTGTCGATCACGGCCTGGGAGCGGCCGGGATCACCTCATGTTGGCGACCACGAACGGCGCGTGGCCGTGCAGGTAGTTGTTCCACCCGCCGGTGACCGGCGCGCCGGGGCTGAGCAGGTTGGTGGTGTCGGTGCCGACGTCGAGCTTCCACGCGGTCCAGGAGATGCCGTTGGTCTTCATCCAGTCGATCCAGGACTGCGCCTCCGGCAGGCAGGATCGGCCGTCCAGGCCACCGTCGGCGTGGCTGGCGCCCCACTCCGTCACGAACAGCGCCAGGCCGGCGCGGATCGCCGCATCGCCCTTGGCCCGCAGCGACGCGCCGTGCGTGCACGAGTAGAAGTGCAGCGTGTACATCAGGTTGGTGCCGGTGACCGGGCTGGCCGCCGCGACGTCCACGTCCTGCGACCAGGTCGGGGTGCCGAGCACGACGATGTTGTCCGGGTCGGCGGCGCGGATCGCGGAGACCACCGCCTGGTGGTACGGCTTGATGACGTTGGTCCAGCTCACCTGCAACGGCTCGTTGTAGGGCTCCCAGATGACGTTGGGCAGGTGACCGTAGCGGCGGGCCAGGTCCCCGAAGAACGCCACCGCCTGGGACTGGTTGTTCTGCGCCTCGTGGGCGTGCCAGTCGACGATCACGTACACACCGGCGGTGACCGCGTTGTTGATGATGGTCTCCACCTGTGCACGCGCCTTGGCCGGGTCACTGAGGTACGCGCCCGCCGGCTCCACGCCCATCGCCGCGCGGATCACCTGGAGGTTCCAGTTGTCCCGCATCCAGGTCAGCGCGGAGACGTTCTCGGCGTACGGGGCGGTTTCCCAGTTGAGCCACATGCTGCTGATGCCGCGCAGCTGCACCCGTGCGCCGGTCTTGTCGCACATCGTCGTGCCGCAGACCCGCAGCTGCCCGTACCGCTCGACCGGGGTGCCGGTGGTCGGCGGCGGGGTCGTGGGCGGTGGGGTCGTCGGGGGCGGCGTGGTCGGGGGTGGGCCGCCGGCGCACGACGCGCCGTTCACCGTGCAGTTGACCGGGGTGCCGGAGCCGTTGACGAGGAAACCGAACGACGTGGAGGCGCCCGCGGCGAGGGTGCCGTTCCAGGACACGTTGGTGAAGGTGTAGCGGCTGCCGGAGGTCGACTGCTGCGCGTTCCACGACTGGCTGACGGTCGAGGAGGACGGCAGGTCGAACTCGACCCGCCAGCTGGTGATCTGTGTGGAGGTGTCGTTGGTGACGGTGATCTGCCCCTGGTAGCCGTTGCCCCAGTTGTTCGTCACGGAGAACACGGCGGTCGCCGCGCTGGCCGGGGTGGCGGTGATGGCCACCCCACCGGCCAGCAGGCCGGCGACGGCCAGGGTCGTGACAAGTCTCAGTGCGCGCATGCGGAACCCGCTTCGGATCGACGGTGGTGGTCTGAGGCGGGGCGGCGCCTTCGCGCACAATATCGATCAATGCCAATGGGGGCAAGGCGCTCAGGCCGCTGGGCGTACCCGGTAGGTCAGGTGGGTGACGCCGTGACCCTCGACGACGCTGAACGGGCCGTCCAGCTGAAGTGGCGCGATCTTCAGGTCGGCGAAGAGCGGGATGCCGGTGCCGAGCAGGACCGGGACGAGGTTGACGTGCACCTCGTCGAGCAGGCCGGCCTCGACGACCTGGGCGGCGATGGTGCCACCGTTGACGCCGACGTCCTTGTCGCCAGCGATCGCCTTCGCCCGGGCGATGGCGCTCTCGATGCCGTCGGTGACGAAGACGAAGGAGTCGTTCTCGGGTGCCCAGCCCTCGGGAACGTTGTGCGTGACCACCACGACGGGCACGTCCAACGGATGCCGGCCACCCCACCCGCTGGTGATGTCGAAGAGCCTCCGGCCGACGACGAGCGCGCCGGTCCGCTCGGTGAGAGCCCGCAGATGCCGGGCACTCGCGGCGGACGTCCGAAAGGTCAGCTCGGGGTTGGCCGTCGGCGTCTCGACGTCACCGTTCTCGTACCACTGGAAGAGGTACTCGAAGCCGCCGTGGGACGCGTCCGCGATGTAGCCGTCCAACGACATCGTCGCCTCGGTCGTCACCTTCGTCATCGATCCACTCCTTGTCCGTGCCGTGTCGGCTCATCGGCGAGACCGGGTGCCCGGCCCTCAACCTATGGTCGAAGCTGACGTGAGCATCCTCGACACGTCCGGCGAGATTTTCGCGGCGCGTCGACTGTCGTAGCGTGGGGCGCATGCGAACCACCACGCTGGGCAGCGCAGGTCCCGAGGTCGGCGTCATCGGCCTCGGGTGCATGGGCATGAGCCACGGATACGACATCAGCGGCCCCCGCGACGACGACACCTCGATCTCGGTCATCCACCAAGCGCTCGACCTGGGCGCCACCCTGATCGACACGTCCGACGTGTACGGGCCGTACACCAACGAGGAACTGGTCGGGCGGGCGCTGGCCGGCGGCCACCGGGAGCGAGCCGTCCTGGCGACGAAGGTCGGCCTGGTGGCGACCTCCCCCACCGGCGGTCCCGGCAACTCGCCGAAGATCGGCAACAACGGCCGTCCGGAGCACATCCGCGCGGCGATCGACGAGAGCCTGCGCCGGCTCGGCACCGACCACGTCGACCTCTACCAGTTGCACCGCGTCGACCCGGAGGTGCCCATCGAGGACTCCTGGGGCGCGATGGCGGAGGTCGTGGCGGCGGGCAAGGCCCGGCAGATCGGGCTGTCCGAGGTGACGGTGGCCCAGATCAAGCGAGCCCAGGCGGTGCACCCGGTGGCGTCGGTGCAGTCCGAGTTGTCGCTGTGGACCCGCGACCCGCTGGCTGAGGTGCTGCCGTACTGCGCCGAGCAGGGCATCGCCTTCCTGCCGTTCTCCCCGCTCGGTCGCGGTTTCCTCGCCGGCCGGTTCACCTCGTTCGACGACCTGCCCGCCGACGACTTCCGTCGTGGCCTGCCGCGTTTCCAGCAGGACGCGCTGCGCGCCAACCTCGCCATCGTCGCCCGGGTCCGGGAGATCGCGGACCGGGCCGGCGTCACGTCCGCGCAGGTCGCGCTCGCCTGGGTGGTCGCCCAGGGTGACCAGGTCATTCCGATCCCCGGCACCAAGACCCCGAAGTACCTGGCGGACAACTGCGCCGCCGGCGACGTCCGGCTCGGCGCCGAGGACCTGGCCGACCTGGACGCCCTGCCCGCACCCGAGGGCGGTCGCTACTGACAGCCCGGCGGCCCGGCTCCACTCAGCCGGGCCGCCGGACCGCCACGGGCGGGCCGAACCTGACCCCGACACCGGGCGAGTAGAGCACGCTGACCGGCGGGCCGACCGGTGCCGGCAGCCCGGCGGCGGCAACCAACTCGTCGTCGAGGTGCAGCACCTCGGCCCGGTGCAGCGGCCAGCGCGGGTGCCAGTTCGGCAGGTGCAGCGTGCGCCCGTACGCCCGGGTGTGCAGCCCCCAGCGGGCGGTGACGAAATGCTCAAGGGGCGTCGGGTCGTCGACCTGCTCCCCCACCCGCACCACCATCCGGCTCGTCGTGCCCGCCGGGCCCGGCCAGCGTCGCCGGCACCGGTAGGTGAGGCGGTCACCGTCGCGGTCCATCCGCATCGACGACCAGAGGTACGGCAGCCGCAGCGTCGCCCGTGCCACCAGCACCGGCACCAGGCGGGACGCGTCGAGCGACCGGAACACGACGGCCCGCCGGCCGAGGTCGTCGACCGAGTAGAGCCGGACGTTGGTCTCCCAGAAGGTGCCGAAGTACGGCACACCGGGGCCCCGCCCGAAGCCCAGCCCCACCATCCGGAAGCCGATCAGCCCGACGTGGCTGACGCCGTCCAGCGTGTCCGGACGGGTTCCGGCCGGCAGCAGCGGTGCGACGAGCGCCGGGTCGACGGCCCAGTGCAGGAAGGTGAGGTCCTCCCAGCGCTGGCCCAGGACGGCCCAGGGGAACGACTGCCGGGGCGAGTGGTCGACCGGTTCGGGGTGCACGCTCTCATCCTCGCCCACGCGGTGGGCCGGCGTGGTCTCAGGCGTGCGGACCGACACTGACGGTGCCGATGGTCAGCGACGCCTTGCCCTCCAGGATCTCGCCGATGCGTTCGGCCTCCTCCGCCAGCTCCCGTTGCCGGGCGGCGTCGAGCGTCCGCAACGGCTCGACAGTGACGTGGATCGAGCGGCCGGAGCGGCGTTGATGCCACACCCCGGCGACCACCCCGTCCATCAGCAGCACCGGATAGTTGCCGGCCTGGCCACCGGCGAGCGCACGCTCCGCGGCGGGACCGGGGAAGAGCCGTTCGCGGGGGTGGCAGCCGACCGCGTACGCGTCGAAGTAGGGCAGCAGTCGCAGCCCGGACGGCCGGTCGTCGGGGAACTCGGTGTCGTCGGCGGCCACCCAGGCCCGGGTGCCCTCCACTGTCACCTCGGCCAGGTCGAGCGAGTCGAACAGCGACGTCGCCCACCCCGGGGGCACCGCCATCCACCGGGCGAACTGTGCCGGGGTGGCCGGCCCGTACGCGTGCAGGTAACTGCGGACGAGTGCGGCCAGGGCGGCGGGACCGGGCATCGGCGCGAAGTCGGGCAGCCACCGGGCCGGGCTGGTGTACGTGCTGACCCGACCGCGATTCGGGCCGAAGCAGATCACTCCGCCCCGGGTGGCGGCGGTCATCGCGGCGATCCACCGGGGCCATTTGTCCTGGAACGCCTCCATGACCAGGTCACCCGCCCACGGGCCGGTGCGGGCGACGATCTCCTCGGTCAGCTCGGCGGTGGTCAGGTCGGCCTCGGCAACCGCCTCGGCGATGGCCGCGAGGACCTGCTCGGTCTGCCGGGGTGTCAGCAGGACCGCACTGCGCTCCCACGAGGGGGTCGGCAACGCGGTCAGCGCGCCGACCCACATCGGCAGGTCCGCTGCGGCGAGCAGGTGCACGGTGCCGCGCGGCCCACGGGTCTTGACCAGCGTGCGGTCCGTCCACAAAGCCCGGCGCACCAGGGCGCGGGTCGCGCCCGGCACCCGCAGCCCGATGGACAGCTCGGCGGCGGATGCGATCTGGGCGTGCGCGCCGCAGATCGTCGACACCACGTCGGCGACGCGTCCGGCGTCCGGTGCCGCCTCCGGTGCCGCGTCCACCACCGGTGTGCCGAGCCGGTGCCGCTGTAGGCGTCGAGCGGACACCTGCGCCCAGCTCAGGTCGGTCATCGCAGGCCCTTGAAGAACGCGCGGATGTCCGCCGCGTGCGCCAGCGGCTCGTCCATGGCCACGAAGTGGCTGCCCGGGTTGCCCTGCGGCCAGTGGACGATGGTGTTGTCCCGTTCGGCGAGGCGGCGCATCAGCGCGGACCCGCCGCCGTACACACCGGACGGCACCCGCCGCTGGCCGGTGGGCCAGGCGAATCCGCCGTCGTCGGCGACGGTGAGTCGCTCGTACATGGGCCACGACGACGTTCCCGACGTGCCGGTGAACCAGTAGAGGCTCACGTTGGTGAGCAGGTGGTCCCGGTCGATGGCCTGCTCCGGCGTCGGCACCGTCATGGTGAACTCCTTGAACTTCTGCATCATCCAGGCCAGCAGCCCGACCGGCGAGTCGTTCCAGGCGTACGAGAACGTCTGCGGCGCCGCTCGCAGCAGGGCGTGATGGTCCACGCCACCGCTCATCCACTGCTGCATCTGCTCCCACTCGGCGCGTTCCGTCGCGCTCATCTCCGGCACGTCGGCGGCGGTCGGAAAGCCGAACCCACCGTCGATGTGTACGCCGACCACCCGCTCCGGCGCCACCGCCGCCACCCGCGGCGCGACGTACGCACCGAGGTCCCCGCCCTGGGTGCCGTAGCGGCGGTAGCCGAGGTTGGCCATCAGCTCGGCCCACATCCGGGCGAGCCGGTCGATCGTGAACCCGGCCGGCGGCGCCTGCGAGAAACCGTAGCCGGGCACCGACGGCACCACGAGGTGAAACGCCTGCGTGGGATCCGCGCCGTGGGCGCGCGGGTCGGTCAGCGGGCCGATCAGCTCGGTGAACTCGACCACGGAGTTCGGCCAGCCGTGTGTCAGCAGCAACGGCAGCGCGTCCGGCTCCGGCGAGCGGACCTGCAGCAGGTGCACGTCCAAGCCGTCGATCTCGGTGACGAACTGGGGCAGGTCGTTGAGCCGCGCCTCGTGCGCCCGCCAGTCGTAACCGTTCGCCCAGTGTTCGGTCAGCTCGCGGAGGTAGTCCACCGGCACCCCGCGGCTCCAGCCGGTGCCGGGCAACGAGCGGGGCCACCGGGTGCGGGCGAGCCGGTCACTCAGGTCGTCCAGGTCCGACTGCGGTATGTCGATGCGAAATGGCGTCATGCCGGAAACGCTACGAGCCATATAGGACAGGTTCTGTCACACATCGCTGGCAAGCTGAGGTCATGTCCGACACCCCCGCCCGACTGCTGGGCCTGCTGTCGCTGTTGCAGACGCCGCGCGAGTGGCCCGGCAGCGAACTCGCCACCCGGCTCGGCGTCAGCCTGCGCACCATTCGCCGCGACGTGGAGCGACTGCGCGACCTCGGCTACCCGGTGCAGGCGACGATGGGGGCGATCGGCGGTTACCGCCTGGTGGCCGGCAAGGCGATGCCTCCGCTGTTGCTCGACGACGACGAGGCGGTGGCAATCGCTGTCGGTCTGCGCACCGCCGCCGGTCATGCGGTGGCCGGCATCGAAGAAGCCTCGGTACGGGCGCTGACAAAGCTCGAGCAGGTGCTGCCGTCCCGGCTGCGGCACCGCGTCAGCGCGCTCGGGGCGGCCACCGAACCGCTGCTCACCTGGGCGGGACCGACTGTCGACCCGGCGCACCTCAGCGCGCTGGCCGGCGCCGTCAACAACCGGGAGCAACTGCGGTTCACCTACCGCCGTCGCGACGGCGTGGACACCGAACGGCTCGTCGAGCCGTACAAGCTGGTGTCGGCGGGTCGGCGCTGGTATCTGGTGGGCTACGACAACGACCGCGACGACTGGCGGATCTTCCGGGTCGACCGGATCACCGACCTGCGGCACACCCGGACCCGGGTCGCCGCCCGGCAACTGCCGGCGTCGGACGCCGCCTCGTTCATGACGGAGAAGCTGCTTGAGCTGACGCCCGTCTACCGGGCGGTGGTGACGCTGTACGCGCCGGTCGAGCGGATGGCGGGCCCGCTCGGCGGCGCCGGCGTCGATCTGGAGCCGATCGACGCGACCTCCTGCCTGTTGCGCAGCAACGCCGACACGCTGGAGTGGCTGGCGTGGCGCCTGCTGACTCTCGGTTGCGACGTGGAGGTGCACGAGCCGCCGGAGTTGATCGCGCACCTGCGGCAGCTCGGGGTCCGAGCCACCCGCGCCGCCAGCCCATCCACAGCGTAGGACGGCCGCCGAGCCGGGGCATCGGCCCGCCGACCCGCCGTACGCTTGGTCGAGCACAAGCGTACTAAATCGGTCTTTCGGGGAGGAACTGGGCGTGACGCAGAGCGACGCGGAACTGGTCGCGCTGGCGCAGGCGGGAGACGCGGCGGCACTCGGAGCGCTGCTGGCCCGGCACGAGGCCGAGATGCGGGCCGTCGCGTTGAGCGTCCTCGGTTACGGCCCGGACACCGAGGACGCCGTGCAGGACGCCATGGTGGTGGCGCTGCGTCGCATCGGCGAGGTCCGCGACCCCGCCGCCGTCGGCGCGTGGCTGCGTGCCATCGTCCGCAACAACAGTCGGATGACCGTGCGAGGGCCCAGAGCCGTCCCGGTCGCCGAACCGGATTGGTTCGCCCGCCCCGCCGACACACCCACCCCCGAGGAAGCACTGGAGCGGGGCGCGATGCGCGACTGGGTGTGGCACGCCATCGGGCAGTTGTCCGAGCCGGACCGGCTGGTCACCCTGTTGCGCTACTTCAGCGACGCGTCGTCGTACGAGCAGATCGCGGCCGTGTGCGGCGTGCCGGTCGGCACCGTCCGCAGCCGCCTCAGCCACGCCCGCCGCGCGCTCGCCGGCGGCCTCCGCGCGGCGGCGACCGCGGCGCACACCGACGTCACCGCGGCGACCGAATCGCGGTGGCGGGAGGGTCGCGACATGATCGCGACGGCGATGGGCGGCGACTTCGACCGGGTGGTTCGCGAGAGCTGGTGGCCGGACGCCGAGATGGTCGTGCCGGGCGGCCCGCGCGGCGGTCGTGACCTGGCGATCCAGGGCATGAACCGAGACCTGACAGCAGGGGTACGCCAACGGCTGCGCAACGTGGCCGCCAGCGGCGACGTGCTGATCTGGGAGACCGACCTGATCAGCCCGCCCGACGACCCGGAGCACTGCCCACCCGCGGCGCTGTGGTTGCAGGTGCTGCGCGAGGGGCGAGTGCGCCGCCTCACCCTCTTCCACCCCGTCCCGGCGCTGGTCTGAAGAAACTTCCCCGACCGAGCGAACTTTTCCTTCGGCCCGCGCATCTGGTCCGCGTCATGCGCCAGTTGCCGTGCCGGCATCCGCCGCACGGGTCTCGGAACGGGAGATAGTTCATGGGTTCCACCAGCCACGACGTCAGCGCCCTCGCACCGGGCGCCCACACCTTCACCGTCGACGGCGTTCGGCAGGTCTACCACGTCGCCGGCACCGGCCCGGTCTGCGTGGCGCACTCCGGCGGCCCCGGCATCGAGTGGGCCTACCTGCGGGCGCCGAGCCTGGAAGAGCACTTCACGATGGTGTACGTCGAGCCGGTCGGCACCGGCGCCTCGGGGCGCCTCGACGACGCCGCCGACTACCGTCTCGACACGTACGTCCGGTTCCTGCACGCCGTCGTCGAGCACCTCGACGCACCCCGGGTCCACCTCCTCGGGCACTCACACGGCGGTTTCGTCGTCCAGCGCTACGCCCTCGCCCACCCGGACCGGGTCGCCGGTCTCGCCCTGTACGACACCTCACCCGTCACCGGCGCAGAGTTCTGGGCCGAGGCGATGGCCGGTCTGGCCGCGTACCCGCAGCGGCACCCGGACCGGCCGGAGGCGGCGGCGGTTCCGGCCGCCTTCGGGCAGATCGGCGCGGCGACGGACGACGAGTCGTTGGGGGCCGCCCTGCGTGCCGCCCTCCCGGTGTACTTCGCGGACTTCTGGGGCCGACAGGACGAGTTCGTCCCGTTCCAGGCCGCCGTACGCATCTGGTCGGCGCCGGCCGGCGCGCAGGACCCCACGCCCTTCGACGTACGGGACAACCTCGGCGAGATCACCGTGCCCGTCGTGGTGATCGTGGGCGCGTACGACTTCATCTGCGGTCCCCACTGGGCAGAGCAGGCGCACGCGGGCCTCAAGGACTCACGGCTGGTCGTGCTGGAGCACAGCGGGCACTTCGGGCACATCGAGCAGCCGACGGAGTTCACCGAGGCCGTGGTGGGGCTGCTGAGCCGCTGACCCGGCACCGGCGTCGCAGCCCGAGGTCCGTTCGTCACAGCGGGCAGGCCTCGGGCTGCGCCGGCGTTGGACGGTCATAGGCTGGGCACTTTGGTGCACCGTGACGAAGAGGAGACCGCCGTGAGCCAGACCGAACGGATGGATTCCGTCGACGAGTGGAACGTGGCCGAGGACGACGGGGTCCTGGACGCCTCGGACACCCTGGACGACGACCGCGTCGGCGACCCCCTCGACACCGGCATCGTCGCCGAGGACCACTGGACGGCGGCGAACCGGTTCGGCACCACGCCGGCCGAGGAGCGGGCTGGCGAGTCCCTGGAGCAGTATCTCGCCCAGGAGGTGCCGGATGTCGACCCGTACGCCGAGGGCGGCGACGACGAGGACGAGCTGACCCGCCGGGGCTACGAGGCCGAGGCGCGCGCCGGCCGTCTCGTCGCGTACGACGAGGGCCTCCGCGAGGACGACGAGGCCGAGTCGGTGGCGTGGGACGCCGGGATCGACGCGGGTGCCGCCAGCGCCGAGGAGGCCGCGATCCACGTGGTCGAGGACCCGGACGGCCCCGGCGACGGCCCGCTGCGCTGACGACCGCCCGACAGCGCCGCGCTCACCATCCGTGGATGGTGAGCGCGGCGGGCGGGTTGCTCAGTGGATGACGACGGGCGTCTTGACCAGCTCGCCCTGCGGGTCGTCGAGCTGCGCCGGCTGACGTCGGCGCGGCAGCAGGGCCGCAGGGATGAACGTGAGCACGACCAGCGCGAACGCGACCCAGAACGTGGTGGCGAACGACTTGGCGGCGAAGTCGAGCCCTCGTTCGATGATGGACGGGTCCACCGGCATCTGCTGGAGCAGCTCCGGCCGCTGCTGGGAGGCGATGGCCAGCCCGGCCTCGGTGACCGGCTTGCCGCTCTCGTCCACCAGGCCGGGGATCGGCCGGGAGCCGTTCAGCTCGTTGGTGAGGATCACCGACATGACGGCGGCGCCGACCGACCCGCCGATCTGCTGGAGGATGTTGACCAGGGTGGAGCCGCGTGCCACCTCCTGAGCCTGCAACGTCCGCAACGCGGACGTCATGATCGGCATCATCGTGCCGCCCATGCCCAGGCCCATCACGAACAGCGACCCGCCGAGCAGCCAGTACGAGGTCTGCGGGTCGACCTGGGTGAAGCTGAAGAACCCGACGACGATGAGCCCCAGCGCGAACGGCACGGTGCGGCCGATCGGCACCCGGTCGGCCAACGTGCCGGCGATCGGCATGGTGATCATCGCGCCGATGCCCTGCGGGGCCATCAGCAGACCGGCCGCCAGCGTCGTCTCGCCGCGCACCTGCAGGAAGTAGCTCGGGAACAGCAGGCCGGCGCCCATGAACGCGATGATGAACACGAACAGCGTCAGCGACGCGATGGTCAGGCTGCGGTTGCGGAACAGCCGCAGGTCGAGCAGCGGGTGCCGGGGCTTGAACGAGTAGAGCACGAACGCCACCACCAGCACGCCACCGACGAGCATCGGGGCCCACACCTTGGCCTCGGTGAAGGTGCCCGCCTCCGGCAGCGACGAGACGCCGTAGAGGAAGAGCGCCAGGCCCGGCGAGAGCATGAGCATGCCGACGAAGTCGAACGACTCGGACGGCTCGGGGGCGTCCTTCGGCAGCGCCATCTGCGCGTAGATCAGTGCGACGACGCCGATCGGCAGGTTGATCAGGAAGATCCAGTGCCAGCTCGCGGTGTCGATCAACCAGCCGCCGAGGATCGGGCCACCGATCGGCCCGAGCAGCATCGGGATGCCGAGGACGGCCATCAGTCGGCCGATCCGGTGCGGCCCCGCCGCGCGGGTCATGATGGTCATGCCCAGCGGCATGAGCATGCCGCCGCCGAGGCCCTGAAGCACGCGGTAGCCGATCAGCTCGCCGATCGTGTCTGCCGTGGCGCACAGACCCGAGCCGATGGTGAACAGGGCCAACGCCACCATGTAGAGGCGTTTGGTGCCGAACCGGTCGGCCGCCCAGCCGCTGAGCGGGATCACGGTGGCCAGGGCCAGGGTGTAGGCGGTCATCGTCCACGCGACGCGGGCGTACGACGCGTCGAACTCGCTCTGGAAGGTGGGCAGCGCCACGCTGACCACCGTCACGTCGAGGATCGACATGATCGCGCCGAGGACGACGACGCCCGCCACCTTGAGCACTGCGGCGTCGAGTTTGTCCGCTGTCGCGACGGATTGCTGTGTCACTGACTCTCCTGAAGTCGATTGAGCCGGCCAATGGTGGGCGGTGGCGGCGATGCCGCGCCGACCAGGCGCGGGGCGCGACGTGCCAGGACGACGACGCGCGCAGGCAGACTAACTGCCGGTTGTGACGATTCGCCGCCGGTTTTCGTGACCGCCGGGCCGCGTATCCGAACGGCCGTCCATTTACAGCCACTCGTCGGGGTGGCGACCAACCAGCAGAACCACCAGCCGGACGGGCAGCGGCCCGGATCAGCCCGGCGAAGGCCAGGGATCGGCGGCGCGGCAGCCACGCGATCACCATCGTCACGCTCGGCGCGTCCATCACCGGATCGCGGCGAGTGCGGCACAGCGAGGCACGGCAGCACGGCAGCACGGCAGCACGGCGAGGCACGGCAGCACGGCAGCACGGCGGCCGCGTCGAGGGCAGCCCGGCACGGCGAGGCACGACGAGGCACGACGAGGCACGACGAGGCACGACGAGGCACGACGAGGCACGACGAGGCACGACGAGGCACGACGAGGCACGGCAGCACGGCAGCACGGCGTCGAGGGCAGCCCGGCCCTCCACCAGCAGCACCGAGCCCGCCGGGGTCAGGGCGAGCCAGCGAGCGAATCCTGGTCCCGCGCCTCTCCTCGCCTCGGTCGCCGGGTGGAATCAGGACATGCTGTGCTGGCCACCCGGTCGGCCTACTGACCGGGGTGATCGTTATGTGCTCGTGGTGCTCACGTTCGTCGGTGGTAGTGGTTGCGACGGGGTAGTTGTTCGGGGTCGAGCCAGGCCGGTGGGACGAATTCGGGGTGGCCGTCGCCTGCCAGGCGCACGGTCCAGTCGCTGTGGTGCAGGTGCCGGTGATGGTGGCCGCAGAGCAGGACGGCGTTGGCGAGGCTGGTCTGGCCGCCGTCGGCCCAGTGCTCGATGTGGTGTGCGTCGCACCAGCGCGGTGGTCGATCGCAGCCCGGGAAGGCGCAGCCACCGTCCCGCAGGACCAGGGCTCGCCGGAGGGGGCCGGTGATGAGACGGCGTTGCCGGCCGATGTCGAGTGGCAGGCCGGCTCCGCTGAGGACGGCAGGAAGGATGCCGGCGTCGCAGGCGAGTCGGCGCACGGCCTCGGGGATGAGGTGCAGGCCGGTGTCGAGAGTGCCGCTGCCCAGTTGCCGGGTCAACCCGTCGTAGCTGGTGGTGACGACGACCTGGGCGCAATCGCCGCCGTGCTCGGGCAGCTCGCCGGTGCGCAGGGCGAGGCGGCACACGTCACTGAGGGCGTCGTGCCGGCGCTGCGCGGGAGTGCGCTGGTCATCAGGGCCCGACGGTGCGCTCAGGGGGTCGATGGCGGCGCGGAGCAGCCCGGCGGTCTCGGTGTCGAGGATGCCGGTGAGTCGCAGACGGCCGTCGGTGAGGGTGGAGAGGGTGAGGTGGCGGTCGCGGGTGGCGCGGCGGGCTTCGGCATCCAGGGCGGCTTTGGCCGCGGCGTCGGCGATGTCGGGTGCGACGTGGTCGAGGATGCGGGTGCTGAGTTTGCGGAGAAGGGTGGGGTCGAATTGCCCGGCCCACTCGACGAGCACTCCGAGGGCCTTGTCAGCGGCCTCGGGACCGGCGGCGGTCTGCACGGTGTCGATCGTGTCGGTGATGACCCGGGCCTGCTCCACGGTGATGTGGCCATCGGCCAGTGCGTGGCGTACGCCAGGGTTGCCGGTGTCCAGGACGGCGGCGAGGTCGACGAGGCGGCGAGCGGCCGGGTTGGTGAGGCGTAACCGTTCGCGGAGCCAGACCGCGGTGGAGGAGGCACCCTGCGTGGTGGCGGTGCCTCGGCCGTCGAGCTCACGGATCAGGGCCAGCTGCACCGCGGCGAGACGCTGCTCGATGCGGTACGCGGTGTCGAGCGCGGCGATCAGCTCGCCCTCGGGCAGCGCCCAGATGGCCGTGTCGGCGCAGGCCGCGATGGCATCCTCTGCCTGCGACAACTCCTCGACCATGACCCAAGCCTAGAACAGGTGTACGACAACTCCAGTCATCATGATCGATTCGCAGCAGACCCGGCCAGGCGGCAAGCCGGCCGAGGAACGGAGACTCCGCGCCGACGGCCCCGCCGCCGTAGGCCGTGCCGACCCGTGGAGGATGCATCCGTGGCTCTGGTCGCGGGCCAACGACGGGATCCTGCAGTGGCGAGCCTGACCGCCCGCTACGCCAACGCGCATCCCTCTACCGGGCCAGCCCGGTCCTCGTCGCCGTCATCATCTGGCTGCCACGACCGGCAGAGGACACGACCGGCAAAGAACTAGGTCCTGTTTCATAGCTCGGGTCGGAGCCATTCGTTGATCGCAACGACGTCGAGGATTTAACAGCGGCGTAGCCACCAAGGATCATCCCCGGGCGTTTGGGGGTCGTGATAAGTACGTTTCAACAGGGCGTCATCCAGACGGTCGACAACGACTCGGAGCTCTCGCGCGGCATGGCCAGGCAGCATGGTGACTGCCTCCTCCAAGCGCAGACGGGCCCAGCCATCGCCACAACAGGAACAGGTGAACTCCGCTTCCCACGGCCTCCACCGACGCTGCCCGCCGTATGCATGAACGCCCCATACGCTGACTGCGGCTGCCACCATGCCCGGCAGCCACCGCTGCCCTTCCAGCAGGCGGACAGCAGCGTTCCCGGGACCGGAGAGTCCAGGAACATCCCGATAACGGGTCCACGGGCTTCGCGTGATCGGTACGGGGCGACGAAGCGATTGAGGCTGCCTACGAGGCACGGCCCCTTCTGTGGAAGGTCACGCCTCAGATCCTCTCACGAAGGTCAACAGGCACTTAGCCGGCCGAAGCGACGCCGCAGCCCTGGTAGCGAACCCTTCTGAAACACGCCTAGTTGCTGCGTTTGCCGGCGTCGAGGGCAGCCTGCTCCACTCGCTGGCGGTGGTCCAGCCACCACGACTCGTCGGCGGGGGGCAGGTTGTCGTTGCTGGGCAGCAGCCCGGCCGCGCCGTCGATGAGTTCGCGCACGATGTCAGCGTGGCCGGCGTGTCGTTGGGTTTCCGCGATGACGTGAACCAGGACGTGGTGCAACGTGACCGCTGCGTCACCCCACCACGGCACGCGGCCGACCTCGTCCAGCGCGAGGGCTTCGATGGTGGTGTCGGCGTGGGCGATCGCGCGACGGTACATCCCGACGATCTCCTCGCGGGTCTCATCCGCGGTCGCCCACATGTCGGCATTGGCCTCCGCACCGTCACCGACGTACGACAGCTCCTGGTCGAAGGGTCGGCCGAACACGACGCCGAAGTAGAGGATCTCCATGGCCGCCGCGTGCTTCACCAGACCGAGCAGGTTGGTCCCGGTCGGGGTCAACGGACGCCGAATATCGTATTCGCCGAGCCCGTCGAGCTTCCACAGCAGCGTGTCGCGGCCGCCACTCAAGTAACTGTGCAGGTCTGCCTTCATCGCGGCACTATGGCATCGGCCGGGTGTCGGCGCCGCCCCGGACGATCCGCCGACCTCATGACCGGCAGGCCAGCGCACCTAGACGGTGACCACCGGCACGGCGGCGGTCAGCGCCCAGTCGTGCCCGATGTCGGCGGCGGCGCGCAGCAGCCTCGGCAGATGCTCTTCCCGCAGGGTCTCCAGCGAGGTCTCGGCCGCGTGCACTGTCACGTTGATGGCGGCCACGACACGTCCGTCGCCGTCGCGTACGCCGGTCGCGACGGACCGGATTCCCGGGGCCAGGTCCTGGTCGGCGAGGGCCCAGCCCTTCGCCCGCACCTCGCGCAGCACGGCGTCGAGGTCGCCCGGGGAGGGCTGCCAGCGTGGTGTGATGCCGGAGCGGGTCGGCTCGGCGAGCACGGCGGCCAGGGTCTCCGGTGGCAGTGCCGCGAGCAGCACCTTGCCCATCGAGGTCGCGGGAGCCGGGAAGCGGGTGCCGATGGTGACGCCGAGCGTCACGATCTTCGGGACGGCCACCCGGGCGACGTAGACGATGTCGCTGCCGTCCAGCTGCGCCATCGAGGTCGACTCGTTGGTCTGCGCGACCAGCTTCTCCATGTGCGGGCGGGCCACGTCCCACATGTTCAGCGCGTTGACGTACGCCATCCCCAGCTCCAGGACGCGCGGGGTGAGGGTGTGGCCACGGCCGACCGCGCGGACGTAGCCCAGCGATTCGAGCGTGATGAGGATGCGCCGGACGGTCGGCCGGGCGAGGCCGGTGGCGGCGGCGATCTCGCTGAGCGTCATCGACGGGCAGGCCGGACGGAAGGAGCGCAGGACGTCGAGGCCACGGGCGAGAGCCTCGATGAAGTCGGGCCCGGCGCCCCTTCCGTTGTCACTCATGTCCTAATGCTTCCATTGCGCCGAGCCGGCGTCCCACTCGGTGTACTGGTAGGGGTTCTCCAGGATCGCGGTCTCGGGGACGTCCGGGTTCATGCCCCGCTGCCACGCCTCCTCCCCCATTGTCTCGCGGAGGTGGTCGATGGTTGACGCCACCGCGGCCCGCGCGGCGGCGAGGTCGACGCCGACGAGGCGGCCGTCCTGCTTGACGACCCGGCCACCGACCAGCACGGTGTGCACGTCGCCGCGCTGGGCCTGGAAGACGACGTGACCGTGCGGGTTCAGGATCGGGAACATCACCGGTGAGGCATCGTTCTTGATCAGAACCACGTCGGCCTGTCGGCCGGCGGTGAGGGCGCCGATCGTGGAGTCCATGCCGAGCGCGCGGGCGCCGCCTCGGGTGGCCCACTCGACGACCTGCTCGGCGCGCAGGTGACAGTGGGTGATGGTCTCCTGCTTGGCGTGCGCCTCCAGGTGCTCGCGGGAGCGGTCCGCGCCGAGCGTGCTTCGCATCGCCGAGAAGAGGTCGCCGCTCCACCACACGCTGGTGTCCATCGACAGCGACACCGGGATGTCGTGGTGGCGCAGCTGCCAGGTGGGCGGGTAGCCCTGACCGGCGCTCTGCTCGCTCTCGGTGGAGACGGAGACGGAGCCGCCGGTCGCGGCGATCCGGTTGTACGAGTCGTGGGTGAGCGTCGCCGCGTGCACGTAGACCGTCGACGGGGTCATGAACCCGTTCTCGTGCATCAGCCGGATGCCGTCGTCGTTGGTGGCGCCCCAGACTCCGGCGTGGGTGGTCACCGCGGCGCCCAACTCCCGGGCCACCTCGAAGGCGGCCCGCTCCGGGAAGGCCGGGTCGCCGGTGACGTCGAACGCCATCTGGAAGCCGGCCAGCTTGCCACCGTCGATGCGGCGGCGGTGGAAGTCGCGGAACTCCGGCGAGGTGGCCCACTGCCAGGGCCCCTGCTGGATGTTGCCGTAGGCGAGCACGAACCGTCCGTCGACCGCCTCCAGGGCGTCCACCGCCGCGTCGGCGTGCTCGGGCGTCTGGAGCCCGTGTGACCAGTCGACGGTGGTGGTGACACCCGCGTCGATCGCCTCGATGGCGCCGAGCAGGTTGCCGGCGTAGACGTCCTCGGGACGGAACAGCTTGCCGGATTCGAGGTAGTACCAGACGAAGTACTGGGTCAGGGTCCAGTCGGCGCCGTACCCACGCATGGCGGTCTGCCACATGTGCCGGTGGGTGTCGACCATGCCCGGCATCAGGATGCCGCCGGTGGCGTCGATCTCCAGGGCGTCGTCGGGCGCGGTGAGGCCGACGCCGACCTCCGCGATCCGGTCGCCGACGACCAGCACGTCGGCGCCGGGCAGCACCGTGTGGGCGTCGTCCATGGTGAGAACCAGGCCGTTTCGGAAGACCACCGGCCGGTCGGTTGCGCTCATCGCCACCCATTCCTTTCCGGGGTACGAGGGGAGCCCGGACTCTTGTCCGCTGTGCGGCCAGCCCGAGTGGCGCAAGTGTGGTCCCGGTCACGAGACGTGTCAAGAGCGTGTTTCCGCGCGATCAATACGCCGTTGACAGGCACCGTGCGGTGTCGCAAGCTGTTCGGGCGGACAGGTGTCCGCAGGACGGGCGGAAACATGGTGCAGCAATCGACGGGGCCACTGGCCGGCCTGCTCGTCGCGGACTTCTCCCGGATCCTCGCCGGGCCGTACGCGACGATGCTCCTGGCCGACCTGGGCGCACAGGTGATCAAAGTGGAGAGTCCCGGTGGCGACGACACCCGCACCTGGATGCCGCCCACCCGCGACGGCGTCTCGACGTACTACCTCGGAATCAACCGCAACAAGCGGTCGGTCGCCCTGGACCTCAAGAAGCCGGACGACGTGGCCGCCGCGCAGGAGCTGGCCCGCCGCGCCGACGTGATGATCGAGAACTTCCGGCCGGGCGGCCTCGCGCGGTTCGGCCTCGACTACGACAGCGTCGCCGCGAGCAACAACAGGATCGTGTACGCGAGCATCAGCGGTTTCGGCACCGGCGCGGGTAGGGACTTCCCCGGCTACGACCTGATGGTGCAGGCGATCTCGGGCCTGATGAGCCTCACCGGCGACCCGGACGGCTCGCCGTACCGGGCCGGGATCTCCGTCTTCGACGTCATGGCCGGGCTGCACGCGAACATCGGCATCCTCGCCGCGCTGCGCCACCGTGGCGAGACCGGGCGGGGTCAGCACGTCGAGGTCAACCTGCTCAGCTCGGCGCTGTCCGGGCTGGTCAACCACTCCAGCGGCTACGTCGCCGGCGGCACCGTCCCGTTCCGGATGGGCAACGCGCACCCCAGCCTCTTCCCGTACGAGCCGCTGCCCACCGCCGACGGCGACCTGATCGTCATCGCCGGCAACGACGGGCAGTTCCGCAAGCTCTGCCAGGTGCTCGACCTGCCAGAACTGCCCGACGACCCGCGCTTCGGGCGCAACCAGGACCGCACCGCCAACCGCGAGGAGCTGCGACCGCTGCTGGTGCAACGACTCGCCCAGCGGACCAAGGACGAGTGGTTCCGGGACCTGCTCGCCGCGGGCGTCCCCTGTGCGCCGATCAACACCATCGACGGCGGCGTGGCGCTCGCCCAGGAGCTGGGGCTCGAACCGGTCGTGGCCGTCGGTGACGTGCCCGGCGTCCGCAACCCCATCACCTTCTCCGACACCCCGGCGCGCTACGAGCTGCCGCCGCCCGGGCTCGACGAACACGGCGAGGAGATCCGCGCGTGGCTGAAGAACTGAGCTTTCCGACCGGGATCGGCACGTCCGACCCGACGAGCATCTCCCTGCTCGGGCAGGACCTGGCCGGCGACCTGATGGGCGAGGTCGGCTTCGGCGAGCTGGCGTACTGGCTGGTCGCCGGCCGCCGGCCCACCCGGGGTGAGGTGCGGGTCTTCGAGGCGGTGCTGGTGGCGCTCGCCGATCACGGCTTCACCCCGACGGCGATCGCGGCCCGGCTGACGTACCTGTCGGCGCCGGAGTCGTTGCAGGGCGCGCTCGCCGCCGGCCTGCTCGGCGGCGGCTCCCGCTTCCTCGGTGTCACCGAGGACTGTGGACGTTTCCTCGCCGACACCCTCGCGGGGGCCGGTGAGGTGACCGACTACGACGCGCTGGCGCTCGACGCGGTCACCCGGGCCAGGCAGGAGCGCCGGCTGGTCCCCGGGCTCGGGCATCCGGTGCACAAGGAGCAGGACCCGCGCACGCCCGTGCTGATCCGGATCGCCACCGAGGAGGGTCTGCACGGCCCGCACCTGCGGCTGTTCGAGGCGATCGGGCGGGTGCACCCGCAGGTGCTCGGCCGGACCCTGCCCCTCAACGGCGCCGGGGTCTGCGGCGCGGCGCTCGCCGACCTCGGGCTCCCCGTCGAGATGCTGCGCGGTTTCGCCCTGCTGGCCCGCGCGGCGGGGCTGCTCGGGCACCTCGCCGAGGAGCGGCGCCGCCCGCTCGGCATGGACATCTACCGCACCGTGGACCGCAACGCCGTCTACGAGCCCTGATCCCCCTCTGCTGCCAGCGAAAGGAGCCCAATGGCCACCGTCGTCGCGGTCATCGCCTCCACCCACCACCCCTTCTACTACCGGGCCAGCACGGCTACCGGCGATGACCGGCCGCCGTTCGCCGACGAGTGGACCAGCAAGATCCTGGCCTTCCGGGAGACGTTGACCCGGGCCCGGCCCGACGTGCTGGTGATGGTCGGCTCCGACCACTTCCACCAGCTCTGGCTGGACAACATGCCGCAGTTCCTGGTCGGCAAGGCACCCTCGTACGACGCGAACTGGTACAACGAGGAACGCGAGTTCGGGCTGCCCCGGATGCTGCTCAAGGGCCAGGAGGACCTGTCCGGGCACATCCTGCGGGCCGGGCTCGACTCCGGTTTCGACCTCGCGTTCAGCAACGAGCTGCGCATCGACCACAGCATCACCTGCCCAATCATCACGCTGCGGCCCGAAGCCGACCTGCCGATCGTGCCGATCTACACGAATATCTTCGCGCCGCCGCTGCCGCAGCCGAAGCGCTTCGTGCAGCTCGGCGAGGCCATCCGGGAGATCGTCGAGTCGTGGCCCTCGCACCTGCGGGTGGCCGTCATCGGCACCGGTCACCTGTCGCTGGAGCTGGGCGGCCCCCGACAGTTCGGCCCGCACGGCCCGGACCCGGAGTTCGACCAGCGGGCCGTCGAATGGATCGCCAACGGCGACCTGGACGGCTGCCTGCGCGAGGTCACGCTGGACAGCCTGCACTCGCCGGGCAACGCCACCCACGGCTTCATGGACTTCATGCTCATGATGGGCGTGGCCGGGGCCGGCGCGAAGGCCGACTACGTCGACACCCTCGATCTGTTCCACACCATGGAGGCCTACTTCACCTGGTACCCGAACGGAGCGCCGGCGGCATGAGCAAGTACCTGCTGAACAAGTTCCTCTTCATGGTCGACCGAGACCCCGAGCTGGTCGAGCGCTACCGCAGCGAGCCGCGCGAGCTGGTCACCTGGTGGGAGGCAGAGTGCGCCAACACCGTGCTGAACTGCCACACCGGCGAGGCGAGCACCTGGTTGCGCTTCGACGACGTGGAACGGGAGGCGCTGGCCACCCACGACCACGTGAAGCTGTTCGAGTTGGGGGCACACCCGTTCCTCACCCTGACCCTCTTCATCGCCCTCTTCGAGCGGGACAACACCGAGCCGCTGGAATACCAGAAGTCCTACGGCGCACGGCTGGCGCACTTCCCGATGCCCTACCCGGACATCGCGACGTGATCCGCGCGGCAGTGCTCAACGCCTGCGGCACACCGCCGACGATCACCGAGCGGCCGGCGCCCGTGCCGAACGACGGCGAGGTGGCGGTCACCGTCGAGGCCGTGCCGATCACCCCGCTGGACCTGCTCTGCGCCAGCGGCACCAGCTACTTCGGCGCGCCGAGCACCCCGTACGTGCCGGGTGTGCAGGGTGTCGGCCGGCTCGCCGACGGCTCGGCCGTCTGGTTCGGCACGTCGGCCGGGATGAGGTCCGGCGTCGACGGCAGCATGGCGACCACTGTCGCGGTGCCCTCCGCCGACGTGGTGGCGCTGCCGTCCGGCGTACCGCTGACCCTGCTCGCGGCCCTGGGTCTCTCCGCGGTGGCCGCCCACGCGGCGCTGACCCACGGCGGTGGCCTGACTGCCGGCGAGCAGGTCATCGTGCTCGGGGCCGGCGGCGTGGTCGGCCAGGCCGCCGTCCAGCTGGCCCTGCTCGGCGGCGCCCGCCGGGTCATCGCCGTGGCCCGCTCTGCCTCGGCACGGGCCCGCGCCGAGGAGCTCGGCGCGGCGGTCGCCATCCCGCTGCTGCCCGACGACGACGTCGCGTCGATGGCCGACCGACTCCGTGCGGTCGCCGACGGTCCGGTCGATCTCGTCCTCGACCCGGTCTTCGGTGTGCCTGCGGCGGCGGCCCTGCGGGTGCTGCGCCCCGGTGGCCGGCTGGTCAACCTGGGCAGCGCGGCGGGGGCAACCGCGCCGATCGAGTCCGCCGTGCTGCGCGGCGGCTCGCTGCGCCTGGTCGGCTACACCAACAACGGGCTGTCGACCGCGCAACGGGCGGCGGCGCTGGGCGTGGTGGCCGGGCATGCGGCGGCGGGGCGGCTCACCGTCGACCACGAGATCGTGCCGTTCGACTCGGTCGCGGACGCCTGGGCCCGGCAGGACGCCGGCATCGCCGCCGGGCGAATCGTGCTGGCGCTCTGACCGGGCCGGGCCCCAGCCAGGGACCGCGAGACCCTGGATAGAGCGCACCTGGTTGGGGTGCCGGGCCGGTGCGACGGTCGGTCCATGACAACTTCCACCTACGCCGTCACCGGCCACTGGATCGGTGGCGAGACCGTCGTCGGCTCCGCCGGCACCCTTCCCGTCGTGAACCCCGCCACCGGTGAGGTCGTCGCCGAGACCCCGGCCGGCACCGCCGATGACGTCGACAGTGCCGTCGCCGCCGCCCGGGCAGCCTTCCCGGCCTGGGCGGCGACCACGCCGCAGCACCGGGCGGACGTCCTGCGCAGCCTCGGCGCGGGCCTCGCCGCCCGCACGGAGGAGATAGCCCAGGCGATCACCGCCGAGATGGGCTCCCCGATCGGGATGTCCCGGACCGCCCAGGTCGCCTTCCCGGCCGCCGTGGTCGAGTCCATCGCCGGCCTGGCCGACGACTTCGCGTGGACCGAGGAGGTCGGCAACTCGCTGATCGTCCGTGAGCCCATCGGTGTGGTCGGTGCGATCACACCGTGGAACTTCCCGCTCCAGCAGATCGTCTCCAAGCTGGCGCCGGCGCTGCTCGCCGGCAACACGATGGTCTTCAAGCCGTCCGAGAACGCCCCGCTGACCGCGCGCATCCTCGCCGAGGTCGCCGCCGAGGCCGGCGTACCGGCGGGTGTGTTCAACGTCGTCTACGGCACCGGCGCGACCGTCGGGGAGGCGATCTCCGCCCACCCGGACATCGACATGATCTCCTTCACCGGCTCCACCCGGGCCGGGCAGCGGATCTCCTCGGTGGCCGCGGCGACCGTCAAGCGGGTCGCGCTGGAGCTGGGCGGCAAGGGCGCGAACATCATCCTCGACGACGCCGACCTGCCCGCCGCGGTCGAGCGGGGTCTCATGATGGCGTTCAGCAACGGCGGTCAGGTCTGCGGCGCGTGGCCGAGGATGCTGGTGCCCGCCTCCCGTCAGGACGAGGTCGTGGCGTTGGCCGTCGAGGCGGCGAAGCAGTACACCGTCGGCGACCCGAACGACGAGGCCACCCGGGTCGGTCCGATGGCCTCCGAGGCACACCGGCAGAAGGTCGTCGGCTACATCGAGCGGGGCAGCGCCGACGGTGCCCGGCTGGTGTTCGGCGGGCCGGACCGGCCGGAGGGCCTGACGAACGGCGCCTACGTCCAGCCGACGATCTTCGCCGACGTCGACCCGTCCTCCGCGATCGCTCAGGAGGAGATCTTCGGGCCGGTGCTGACGATCATCCCGTACGCCGACGAGGAGGAGGCCGTGGCCATCGCCAACGGCACCCTGTACGGCCTGACAAGCGGTGTCTTCGGCGAGCCGGAGCATGCCCTCGCCGTGGCGCGGCGGCTGCGCGTGGGCCAGGTCGACGTGAACGCCGGGCACTGGAACCCGCTCGCGCCGTTCGGCGGCTACAAGCAGTCCGGCAACGGCCGCGAATTCGGCCGCTTCGGCCTGGAGGAGTTCCTGGAGACCAAGTCCATCCAGCGCTGACCGAACCGGACAACCCCCACCCGCGGGACGCACCGGCCCCGCGTCCCGCTGGCCCGCCTGCCCCAGGATCACGTGCGATCTTGGGGTAGGCGGAACACCGTCGCCGGGCTCGCCTGTTGCAGTGAAAAGGCCGGCCCCTGCCGGCACGCAGTGATCGGAGACACCGTGGACCGCGCCCAACTGGCCAGTTTCCTGCGCACCCGACGGGAGGCGCTCCAGCCCGAGGACGTGGGGCTGCCCCGGGGGCCGCGTCGGCGTACCGGTGGGCTGCGGCGCGAGGAAGTCGCCACGTTGAGCGGGATGTCCACCGACTACTACAGCCGGTTGGAGCAGCAGCGGGGGCCGCACCCGTCGGAGCAGATGCTCGCCGCCCTGGCCCGTGGCCTGCGGCTCTCCCTGACCGAACGCGACCACCTGTTCCAGCTCGCCGGCCACGCGATCCCCCACCGGGCGGTACGGGCCGACCACGTCAACCCGGGGATGATGCGCATCCTCGACCGGATGCACGACACCCCGGCCCAGGTGGTGAACCACCTCGGCGAGACCCTGGCGCAGACCGCGCCGGCCGTCGCCCTGCTCGGCGACGAGACCCGGTACGCCGGGCTGGCCCGCAGCGCGCACCACCGCTGGTTCATCGACCCGACCGCGCGGCAACTGCATCCGGCGGAGGACCACCGGACGCAGAGCCGCCTGCTCGTGGCGGACCTGCGCGCGTCGTACACCCGTGACGGGCGCGGCTCGCGGGCCGCCGCCCTCGTCGACGACCTGCTGGCCAGGAGCCCGGAGTTCGCGCAGCTGTGGCGCGAGCACCCGGTGCCTACCGGCTACTGCCCGTCGAAGCACTTCCTGCACCCGGAGGTCGGGGCGTTGGAGCTGCACTGCCAGACCCTGGTGGACCCCGACCACTCCCAGACGCTGCTGGTCTTCACCGCCGTGCCCGGCTCGGAGAGCGACGAGAAGCTGCGCCTGCTCGCCGTCATCGGCGGCCAGCTCGTCTGATCCCGGTGACCGGCCCGCCGAGGTAGCGGGCCGGGCTGACGCCCAGGTAACGCCGGAAGTGGCGGGTCAGATGCGCCTGGTCGAAGAATCCGGCAGCGACGGCGGCCTCGGCCGGTCGCTGCCCGGCGAGGAGCAGGCGACGGACCAGCTCGACCCGGCGGCCGGTCAGGTACGAGTGCGGCGGCACGCCGTGCACGTGGGTGAACGTCCGGACCAGGTGGGTCGGGTGGGCGTGCAGCAGCTCGGCGGCCTCGCCCAGCGTGACGCCCTCGACGGTGCGGGCGTCCAGCAGCTCCCGGAGTCGCACCGCGAGGCCGGGTCCGGCCGGCTGGCCCTCGACCGGAGGGCGCTGACGGAGCTGGCCGCGCAGCCGCTCCAGGATGAGCGCGAGCCGACTCTCGGCCTCGAACTCGTCCCCGGGTGCGGCGAGCACCTGGTGCAGGTGATGGATCCGGTCGCGTAGCTGCGGGTCGGCCAGGTCCGGTTCGTCGACCGCCCGGCCGACCAGCTCGGCACCGAGCGCCGAGGTGTCGAGATACAGGACCCGTTTACGGAACCCGCCCGGTGTGGCGGAGCTGCCGTCGTGCGGCACGTACGGTGGCAGCAGGGTGACCGACGTGCGCAGCGCACCGTGCCGGTGCCGGTCCAGGTCGAAGCGGACCGCTCCGTCGTCGACGATCAGCAGCGTCCACACGTCGTGGATGTGTCGGGGATAGGCGTGGTCCACGAAATGGGCGTGGAAGACCTCGGCGACCCCGGCTACCAGGGGTCGCCACGCGTTGACGTGCGAGCCCGCCGGGCGGGTGGCCACGCTAAGAACGTACAAGACCTGTCGGTCTCGGGGCGGGCAGGCTCGACGCCATGACCGAACCGATTCGCTTTCCCACCAAGATCGCTGTGCTGCTCCGTGACGACCTGGCGAGCTGGCAGCGGCTGAACGTCACCGCCTTCCTGGTCAGCGGCATCGCGAACGCCCAGCCGGAGCTGCTCGGCGAGGAGTACCGCGACGCGGACGGCACCCGGTACCTGCCGATGTTTCGCCAGCCCGTGCTGGTCTTCGCCGGCGATCGGGCGACGCTGGTCGGCGCGCACTCGCGAGCCCTCTCCCGCGGGCTGCGGCTCGCGGTCTTCACGGCCGACCTGTTCGCCACCGGCAACGACCGGGACAACCGCGCGGCCGTGCAGGCGGTCGGTCGGGAGAAGCTCGACCTGGTGGGCCTGGCGCTGCACGCCCCGCGCAACGTGGTGGACAAGGTGCTCAAGGGCGCGTCGATGCACCCGTGACGCTGACCGTGGCACCACGGGTCGGCGCCCCACTCCGGCGCCGACCTGTGGCGGTGGTCAGCCGTCTGCCCCCAACGCCGCCACCGGGCTGACCCGCGACGCCCGTCGTGCCGGCAGCACTCCGGCCAACGCGGTCAGCCCGACCAGCGTCACGAAGAGCCCGACCAGCGGCAGCACCGGCACGGTCAGCGGTGCGTTGATCCCGAGGGCGTGCACCGCCAACCAGGCGTACGGGACGCCGAGCAGCAGACCGATGGTCGCACCGATCACCCCGTACAGGCCGGACTCGACGGTCAGCATGGTGCGCAGGCCGGTCCGGGACAGGCCGATCGCCCGCAGCAACCCGGACTCGCGGATCCGCTCCACCACCGACAGCGCGGTGGTGGAACCCACGCCGACGACCGCGATCAGCACGGTCAGGCTGACCAGACCGACAGCGATCCAGACCAGGGTGCGCACCAGGGCGTCATTGCGGTCCCGTTCGTCGGCGAGCACCGCGAGGCCCACCCCGTCGGTGCCGGCGATCGCCTGCCGCAATGCCCGCACACCGGCGGTCCGACCGTCCTCGCCAGCTCCGGCCGCGTCGGCCAGCAGACCGGTGTACGCCGTGGGAACGCCGAGCCGGTCGAGGTCGCCCCGGTCGGCCAGGATGCCGACGTGCAGGGGGCCTTCGGCGGGGAGGACCGCGGCGACGCGTACGTCCACGGTCCGTCCGCCGAGGGCGAGCGTGGCGGTGTCGCCGACGTGCAGTCCGGCGTCCCGCGCGACCCAACCGGCGAGCACGATCCGACCCGGACCACGATCGGCCAGGGCACCCTGCGCCACGTCCAGGTCCCGGATCGTCGGCAACGCGGCCACGTCCAGGTCGCTCGTCGGGTAACCGGACTCGATGTCGCTGAGCTGATCACCGCCGCGCGTCAGGGTGACGTCGCCGACCCGCCGGTACGGCACCACCCGGGCCAGCGCCCCGTCCGCCGTCTTCGCCTGGGTGACGAGGGCCCCCGGCAGCGTCCCGCCGTTGCTGGTGACCTCGAAGTCGGTCGGTGCGGACAGCGCCACCTCGCGGTCCGCGAGGACCTGAAGCGACGCGCCGCCGATGACCACCCCGGAGATCAGGGTGACGCCGAGCGCGACGACGACGGAGACCGCTGCCGCCCGACGCGGTGCCCCACCGATCCCGCCGACCGACATCCGCCCGAGCGGTCCGAGCTGGCGCAGCGGCCAACCCACCACGGCCAGGACCGGCCGCACCAGCAGCGGCCCGAGGGCCACCAGCGCGAAGAACGCCAGCCCGCCGGACCCGACCAGCAGGAGCAGCGGCATCACGGGGTCGTACGTCGACTGGTCCGGCTCCGGCAACTGGCTGACCGTCACGACGGCGGCCAGCACCGCGCCGACTGCCAGGAGCAGCCCGAACACCAGGCGGAGCACCCCGATGCCGCGCCGGCCGGAGGTGGTGCTCGCCGTGCGCAGTGCCTCCAGCGGGGAGACCCGGGCGGCCGAGAGCGCCGGCGCCAGGACGGCCAGCACGGTGACCACGACGGCACCGATCACCACCACGCCCGCCGTCGCCAGTGGCAGACCCGGCGAGGAGACGGCCATGCCGGAGGCGCGCAGGATGGCCGGCAGCGCGTACCCGAGGGCGAGTGCGCTGGCCACCCCGATGACGCCGGCGACCAGCCCGGTCAGCGCCCCCTCGGCGGTCATCGCCCCCACCAGGGCGCCCCGGTCCGCGCCGACCGCACGCAGCAACGCGAGCTGCCGCATCCGTTGGGCGAAGACGATGCGGAAGGTCGAGGTGACCACCAGCGCCGCCGCGACGACAGCGATCGAGACGAACATGCCGACCAGGATGAAGAGCCTCCCGACCTCCTCGGCCGCCGCGTTGGCCTCCGCCTGGCGCACCTGCGCACCGGTCCGGATCGGCTGGCCGGCGACCGCCGCGACCACCTGTTGGCGGACGGTCTCCGTCGACGTGCCCGGCGCCACCCGCACGTCGACGCGCTCCAGGCCCGTCAGGCGTCCCCAGGACGTCACGACGGTGTCCGGGGCGTACGCGTCGTACCCGGCGTCGGCCGCGCTGTCGACCAACCCGGTCACGGTGAGCCGGGCGGGCGTGGTGAGTTCACCGCCCGTGCCGCTGGTCGTGGCGCCGACCGGCAGCCCGAGCCGCTCGGCGGTTCGCGGGGTGACCGCGATCTCGCCGGGGGCGTCGGGGTAGCTGCCCTCGATGACCCGGACCCTGGTCAGCGGGCCGGTGCCCGGATCGGCCTGGAGGTTCAGGTACCCCTCACCGATGGACACCCCGATCGACACCCGGCTCACCGCCTCGGCCACACCGGGCACGGCGCGGACGCGCTCCAGATCCGCCACAGTGGGTGGCGCGTGGTCGAAGTCGCCGATCACCAGGTCGGTGGCGGCCGGGGTGCCGCTCAGGTTGTCGCGCACGGTCCGTTCGGTGATCTGCTGCACCAGCACGGTGCCGAAGACGACGAAGGACGCGACCAGGATCGCCAGACCGGTCAGGATCAGCCGGCCGGGCCGCCGGGCCGCGGCGCTCGTCTGGGTACGCAGCACTGTCGCTCTCATGCGCGGGCCGCCAGATCACGCAGCGCGTCGGTGACCGAACCCTGGTCCGGCTTGTCGATCTCGCCGGCGATCCGACCATCGGCGAGCAGCACCACCCGGTCGGCGTACGCGGCGGCGATCGGGTCGTGGGTCACCATGACGACGGTCTGACCGAGGTCGCGCACCGAGTCGCGCAGGATGGTGAGCACCTCCGCGCCGGAGCGGGAGTCGAGGTTGCCGGTCGGCTCGTCGGCGAAGACCACCTCGGGCCGTGCCACCAACGCCCGGGCCAGCGCCACGCGCTGCTGCTGACCGCCGGACAGCTCGCTCGGCCGGTGCTTCAGGCGGTCGCCGAGGCCCAGCAGGTCGACCAGGCGCGCCAGGAGTTCGGCGTCGGGCTGCCGGCCGGCGAGGTCAAGCGGCAGGGTGATGTTCTGCGCGGCGGTCAGCTGCGGCAGCAGGTTGAAGGACTGGAAGACGAACCCGATCCGCTCCCGGCGTACCCGGGTCAGCGTCCGGTCCGACTGGCCGGTCAGCTCCGTGCCGCCGAGCAGGACACGGCCGGAGGTGGCGGTGTCGAGGCCGGCGAGGCAGTGCATCAGGGTCGACTTGCCGGACCCGGACGAACCCATGATCGCGGTGAACTCGGCCCGACCGAAGCCGACCGAGACGCCGTCCAGGGCACGGACCGCGGTGTCCCCGCTGCCGTACACCTTCACCAGGTCGACGGCGGCGACGGCCGCTTGGCTGGTGTCCGGTGGGGCGTGGGTCGTCATTGTTCCTCCAGTGGCTGCGATGTGACCTGGGAAGCCTCGCCGCCACCGACGGGTCGGCGCATCGGCCCGGGGCCGGGTATCGCGGTCGCCGGGTCTGTCTTTCGGCCGATCTGCCACCTCCGTCCGGTTGGCTACGCTGGGTCATCATGAGCGCGCCGGATCTTCGACTGTGGTGGATACGTCTGGCCCAGGCTGCCGGGCTGGTGGCCTTTGGCCTGCTCGCTCTCTTCGACTTCGCGGCCAGCACGGCGGATGACCGCGGCATCGTCGGTCTCCTGCTCCTGCTGGTGCCGATGGGGTTGGCGGTGGCGACGGTGCCACTCTGGCTGCCGGTGCACCGGCCGGGTTCCCGCCGGCTGCCGGTGGCCGCGCTGGCACTGGCCACCGCCTCACTGGCCGTGACCGCGGGGGTGGTGCTCATCTCCGGAGGCGGTGGCATCCTGCCCGCCCGCACCTGGGGGCTCGCCGAGTCGGCCGGGCTGATCGGCGTGGTCTTCGTGGTGAGCCGCTGGGGCGCGCCCCGGCTCGCCCCGTGGGCGGCGGTGGCGGCCGGGCTCGCCGTCGCCGCGATGCCGCTGCGCGTCGGCACCGAGAACCTGCTGGTGATCTTCGGTCTGCTCCAGGTAATCGCCGCGGCGGGCGCCGCCGGGGTGGGGCTCTACCTGCGGATCGTGGCCGCCGGTCGGGAACGGGCGATCGCGCTGGTCCGGGCCGAGCAGCGTGCCGAGTTCGCCCGGGACCTGCACGACTTCATCGCCCACCACGTGACCGGCATCGTGGTGCAGGCGCAGGGCGCCCGGTTCGTCGCCGAACAGGACCCGCAACGGGTCATCGTCGCCTTGGAGCAGATCGAGCGGGCCGGTGCGGAGACGATGGCCTCGATGCGGCGGATGGTCGGGATCCTGCGTAACCCGAACGCCCCACCGGACGCGCCGCTGGCCCCACTGGCCGGGGTGAGCGAGTTGGAGCCACTGGTGACGGGGTTCAACGGGGCAGCGAACGCGCCGGCCCGGCTGCACGTCGACGGCGACCTGGGCGGACTGCCGGTGGAGGTCTCGACCTCGGCGTACCGGGTGGTGATGGAGGGGCTGACCAACACCCGCCAGCACGCGCCGGACGCCCGATCGGTGGACGTGGCAGTGCGACGTACCCCCGACTGGCTTCTGGTCCGGGTGGCCGACGACGGCGCCACCGGGCGCACCGCGCCGGCCCGGGGGCACGGCTTCGGTCTGATCGGCCTCACCGAGCGGGTACGCGCCCTCGGTGGCACGATCACCGCCGGACCGGGCGTCGCCGGTGGGTGGGTGCTCGATGCGGCGTTCCCGCTGCGCACGGCGGTGGGGCGGTGATCCGGGTGTTGATCGCCGACGACCAGGCGATGGTCCGGACCGGCTTCGGCATGATCATCGGGTCGCAGTCGGACATGACGGTGGTCGGCGAGGCCGCCGACGGGGTCGTCGCCGTCGAACTGGCCCGACGGCTGCGCCCGGACGTGGTGCTGCTGGACATCCGGATGCCCCGCCTCGACGGTCTGGAGGCACTGCGGCTGCTCGCGGGGCCGGGCGTCGCCGACCCGATCCGGGTGGTCGTGGTGACCACCTTCGACCTGGACGAGTACGTGCACACCGCGCTGTCCAACGGCGCCTGCGGTTTCCTGCTCAAGGACTCCGGCCCGGCCCTGCTCATCGAGGCGGTCCGCGCGGCCGTGTCCGGTGACGCGCTGATCAGCCCGTCCATCACGGTACGGCTGCTGGAGCACCTCAGCTCTCCCGCTCCGGCCCACGACGACGCCGGGCTGTCACCACGGGAACTCGACGTGGTGAAGCTCGTCGCCCGGGGCCTGACCAACGCCGAGATCGCCGCCCAGCTCTTCATCGCCGTCGGCACGGTCAAGACCCACCTGGCCAGCGTGCAGATGAAACTCAAGGCTCGCAACCGGGTCGAGATCGCCGCCTGGGCCTGGGAACGACGCCTCGTCGGCTAGAGGCGCGCGCGATGGCTGGCGGGCCGAATGGGGTTGGGTGGTGACCGAACACCACCCGCCTGGCGGCCTCTGCACTGTGGCGGACGAATAACGCTCGACTCCGGGGTCTGGCGCGCGCCGCGACATATTGCGACGCTAACGCCTGTGTATGACTACGACCTGTTGGTGCTGGGCTCCGGACCCAGCGGTCAGAAGGCCGCGATCGCCGCCGCCAAACTCGGCAGGCGAGTCGGCATCGTGGACCGCCGCGACATGATCGGTGGGGTGTGCATCAACACCGGCACCGTCCCCTCCAAGACCCTGCGCGAGGCCGTGCTCTACCTGACCGGGCTGAGCCAGCGCGACCTCTACGGCAGCAGCTACCGGGTCAAGGACGAGATCACGGTCAGCGACCTGGCGGCCCGGACGCAGCACGTGATCGCCCGGCAGACCGACGTCATCCGCAATCAACTGGCCCGCAACCGGGTCGCGATGATCACCGGCACCGGACGCTTCGCGGACGCGCACACGATCTGGGTCGACGGCGGCTCCGGCCGCGAGTCCAGAGTGACCTTCGACAAGATCATTATCGCTGCCGGCACGCGCCCGGCCCGCCCGGACAGCGTCGACTTCGACGACCGGACGATCGTGGACTCCGACGGCGTCATCAACCTCCAGGCCGTGCCCCGCAGCATGGTCGTGGTCGGCGCCGGCGTGATCGGCATGGAGTACGCGTCGATGTTCGCCGCGCTCGGCACCAAGGTGACAGTCGTGGAACGCCGGGACCGGATGCTCGAATTCTGCGACGAGGAGGTCGTCGAGTCGCTGAAGTACCACCTGCGCGACCTGTCCGTGGCGTTCCGCTTCGGCGAGGAGGTCGCCGCCGTCGAGAAGCACCAGACAGCGGCGCTCTGCATCCTCAAGAGCGGCAAGAAGATCGTCGCGGACACGGTCATGTACTCGGCCGGCCGGCAGGGCCAGACCGACGACCTCGCGCTGGAGGCGGCCGGGCTGGAAGCGGACCGACGGGGCCGGATCGCTGTCGACGCCAACTACCGCACCCCGGTCGACAACATCTACGCCGTCGGCGACGTGATCGGCTTTCCCGCCCTCGCGTCCACCTCGATGGAGCAGGGCCGGTTGGCCGCGCAGCATGCCTGCGGCGAGCCGATCCGGGAGATGCACGGGCTGCAACCGATCGGCATCTACACGATCCCGGAGATCAGCTTCGTCGGGCAGACCGAGGCGCAGCTCACCGACACCTCGACACCGTTCGAGGTGGGCATCGCGCGCTACCGGGAGCTGGCCCGGGGCCAGATCGTGGGCGACTCGTACGGCATGCTGAAACTGCTGGTCTCCCCCGACGACGGCCGACTGCTCGGGGTGCACGTGTTCGGCACCGCCGCCACCGAGATCGTCCACATCGGTCAGGCGGTGATGGGCTGCGGCGGCACGATCGACTACCTGATAGACGCGGTGTTCAACTACCCGACGCTGGCCGAGGCGTACAAGGTCGCCGCCCTGGACGCCTCCAACAAGATCCGCAACATAACCCGCATAGACGGCTAGTCACTGCCCCCGACCTCCACCAGCTCCGCCAACTGGCTGCGGTAGTTCGGGCAGGTCGAGATGTCCTCGTGTGAGCAGTTCAGCCCGGCCTCAAGCAGGTCGAGCGCCGACCGCAGCGCCGCCATCCTGGCCTGGAGCGCGCTGTGGTTGCGGCGCAGCACGTCCTTGCGGGCGGCCGGGTCGCCCGCGGCGAGGAACGCCCGGATGTCCGGCAGCGACAGGCCGGCCTGCTTCGCGCGCAGAATCGAGGCCACCCGGAACAGGTCGTCGCGGGTGTAGCGGCGACGACCGCCGGTGACCCGGGCGGGGCGGAGCAGGCCCACCGACTCCCAGTGCCGCAGTACGTGCGCCGGCAGGCCGAAGTGGTCGGCCACGTCGCCGATCGTCATCGTGCTTGACTTCATGTCGACATTAAGTCCGACCATGGCAAGCATGTCCAGTCTTCTAGCTGTCCTCGATGCCATCGAGAGCGAGCCTGCGGCCGTCAAACTACGTGCCCGTTCCTACGAGTTGCTCGGTGACCTCACTGGCCGAACCGTGGTCGACGCTGGCTGTGGCAGTGGCCGGGCCGTCGCCGAGCTGGCCGAGCGCGGAGCCCACGCGGTCGGCGTCGACCTCGACCCCGTGATGATCGCCGTGGCCCGCAAGCGCTGGCCTGCCGGCGAGTTCCATGTCGGCGACGCCACCGAACTGCCGCTCGAGACCGGATCGGCCAGCTACTACCGGGCGGACAAGGTGTTGCACGTGCTCGACGACCCGGCGCGGGCCGTGGCCGAGGCGCGGCGAGTGCTCGCACCGGGCGGCCGAGCCGTACTGATCGGCCAGGACTGGGACCTGATCGCCATCGACTCGGACGAGCCGGAAACCACCCGCCGGCTGATCCACGCGAAGGCCGACTCGCTCCCGTCGCCGCGCGTTGCCCGGCGGTATCGCAACCTGCTGCTCGACGCCGGCTTCACCGACCCGACCGTCGAGGTGCACACCGCCGTGTTCACCGACGACACCGCGCTGGACCTGGTGAAACGGATCACCGACGAGGAAACCTGGCTCGCCGGGCAGATCGAGCGCGCCCGCGCGAACCGGATCCTCGTCGTCGTGCCGATGTTCATCGTCGCCGCCCAGGCCTGACAGCGAACGGGGGTCGGCCTCGGTGAACTGCTCCTCGACCGATGTCGGTGCTGCCCGCTACCGTGCCGGCACTGTTGACCCGTGGAGGAAAGAGGCAGTGGTGGGCGCATCCGGGTGGAGCTACTTCGTCGAGTACCAGCCAGACCTGGACGCGGCGTTGGACGCCCTGCGGGACAGGGTTTTCGCGGAGGGCGAGTACTGGTGGGCCCGGGGTGAGACCCCCAACTCGGCGAGCGACTATCCGAACCGTCCGGCCACGATGGAGGAGTTGTTCAACGACGAGTGGGTGCAGGAGTCGGGCACCCACTCCATCCTCGACGTCTACCGGGTCCTCAACGAGGGCGAGAGGCCCGACTACGGCACGGTTGAGCCGGTGAGCGCCGCCGAGGCGCTGCGCAATGTCGGCACCGAGCGGCTCACCCGCGAGCACCTGGACGCCGTCAAGGGGCTGGCCGCACGGAGATGGTTCGGCCGCTGCGCGGTCCTGCACGACGGGCAGGGCAAGCCGGAGGAAATCTACTTCTGGGGCTTCTCCGGCGACTAACCAGAGCACCGGCGCACCACGCCCGGTGATCAAGAGGTTTGCGTCGTCTAGCCTGGCGTGTCGTGACGCAAACTTCTTGATCACCGAGGGCTGGGGGCCGGTGCGAGGTTCGGGATCGCCCCGCACCGGCCGGTGGGGCTTTAGCTGGCTGAGCAGGTTGGGGTCAGGGTGCCGGCGGTGCCGTTGGCCTGGAAGCCCCACTCGGTGAACTGGCCGGCGCCGACCTGGCCGTTGTAGGCGACGTTGGTCCAACTCGTCGAGCCCGTGCTACCACTGCGGTTGGCGTTCCAGGCGTTGGTGACCGTCGCGCCGGACGGCAACGCGATGCCGACCGTCCAGCCGTTGATGGCCGACGAGCCGGCCGTCACCTTCACTGTGGCCACGAAGCCACCCGTCCACTGGTTCACCGACACCGTCGCGGTGCATCCGCCCTGCCCCGGAGGCGGGGTCGTGGGCGGGTCGGTCGGCGGATCGGTCGGCGGATCGGTGGGCGGGTCCGTCGGCGTGGTGCCGTTGTTCAGTGCGGCGAGGACCGCGTCGTACGCCGGCTTCTTGGACCCGTTGCTGTTGAACAGCAGTGGCGTCTGCGACGCGCGCCACGAGTCACTGTCACGGATGCCCCACACGGTGATGCCGTTGCAGCGGGGCACCGCGAGGCAGTCCTCCACCACGCTGCGGTAGGTGGCCGCGGATGCGCCCTGGATGTCCAGTTCGGTGATCTGCACGTCCACACCCAACGCGGCGAAGCTCGACAGCGTGGTGCGGTAGTTGCTCACGTAGGGGGATTCGTTGTTGAAGTGCGACTGGAAACCGACGCAGTCGATCGGCACACCACGGGCCTTGAAGTCGCGGACCATGTTGTACACGCCCTGCGTCTTGGCGTGCGTCCAGTTGTCCGTGTTGTAGTCGTTGTAACAGAGCTTGGCGTTCGGGTCGGCGGCACGCGCGGCCCGGAACGCCGCCTCGATCCAGTCGTTGCCCGTGCGCTGGAGGTTGGAGTCCCGGCGGCCACCGGAGCTGCCGTCCGCGAACGCCTCGTTCACCACGTCCCACGCCACGACCTGACCCCGGAAGTGAGTCGCCACCTGCGTCACGTGGTTGAGCATCGCCGACCGCAGAGCGGTGCCACTCATGCTCTCCATCCAGCCGGGCTGCTGGGAGTGCCACGCCAGCGTGTGACCACGCACGTTCATGCCGCGGCTGCGCGCGTGGTTGACGATCTGGTCTGCCGCTCCGTAGCTGAACTGGCCCTGCTGCGGCTCGGTGGCGTTCATCTTCATTTCGTTCTCGGCCGTCACCATATTGAACTCACGGTTCAATATCGTCGTGTAGGCGCTGTCGGAGAGCTTGAATCCGGCCACGGCCGTACCGAAATAGCGGCCCTTCTCGGCGGCGGAAGCGCCGAGCGTGGTCCCGGCGGCGGCGGGTGCCGTCGCGAACAGCGCCATGCCGGCGGCGAGCGCACCCGCGCCGGCCAGCGCGAGCGCGGCTCTCGATGCCGCCTTCCACTTCGTTCTTCTCATCGTGCGACTCCTTCTGTGGTGATGGGGTGGTGGGGAATCAGGACACCGAGCAGACGGCACCGTTCAGGGCGAACGACGAGGGCTTGCCGGTGCCGCCGGCATGGGTGGCCTGGAAGCCGATCTCGACCGACGCGTTCGGGGCGATGGCGGCGTTGTAGGAGACGTTGCGGGCGGTGACCGCACCGCTCGTCGGGGCGTACTGGGCGTTCCAGCCGCTGGTGATGACCTGTCCGCTGGGCAGCGTGAAGGCCAACGCCCACCCGTTCACGGCGGCCGTGCCGGTGTTGGTGATGGTCACGCTCGTGGTGAGCCCGTTGTTCCAGGCGTTGACCGTGTAGCCGACCCGGCAGGCGCCCGCGCTCGGCGGCGGAGTCGTCGGGGGCGGCGTGGTCGGGGGCGGCGTGGTCGGAGGCGGCGTCGTCGGGGGCGGAGTGGTCGGCGGCGTGGTGCCGTCCAGCCCGAAGAAGCGGATCACCTGCGCGGCGTCGACTGGCAGGTTGTGCGAGACACCCTGCATGCTGATCGCCTCGACCGGCGCCATCGCGCCGCTGCTGCCGTAGCGGGTGCGGGTGTAGCCGGACTGCGGGGTGTCGGTGAACGTCGGGGTCTGGCTCAGCCCGTGCACGTTGGTCCACTGCTTGACCTGCTCACCGAAGTTCGGGTAGCGCAGCGTCTCGTCGTTGGTGCCGTGCCAGATCTGCATCCGTGGTCGCTGGCCGGTGTAGCCCGGGTACGCCTCGCGGACGAGGTCACCCCACTGCTGTGGGGTCTTGATGAGCTGCCCGTTCGCGCACTCGCTGTTCCACTCGGAGCTGCCGCCGGTGGCGAAGCAACCGAACGGCACCCCCGCGAAGGACGCACCCGCCGCGAACACGTCCGGGTAGACGCCCAGCATGACGTTGGTCATCATCGCCCCGGAGGAGGTGCCGGTGGCGAAGATCCGCGCGGGGTCGGCCGAGTAGCGCTGCCGCACGTACTCGACCATCGACATGAGCCCGACCGGATCGCTGCCACCGCCACGACGTAACGCCTGCGGCGAGTAGACGTCCCAGCACTTGCTGCTGCGGGTGGCCGACGGGTAGATCACGATGAACCCGTACCGGTCCGCGAGGGATGCGTACTGGGTGCCCGAATGGAACGCCGGGCCCGTTCCGGTGCAGTAGTGCATGGCCAGGAGGATCGCCGGCCGGGTCGCCACCCGGTCCGGGACGTAGAGGTGCATCTGGAGGTTGGTGGGGTTGGTGCCGAAGTTGGTCACCTGCGTGAGCGTCGCCGCCGACGCCGGTGTGGGGAACGTCAACGCGGCGGCGGCCAGCGTCACGGCCGCCAGCACGACGCCAAGCGTCCTTGTCTTCAGTGTCATCGTCGCGATCCCTTGCGAAAAAGGCGCGTGGAAGGGGACTTAAGTCGAGGACTGCCCTTCGCCCGACCTTGACCGCGGCTCGCGTGACCATGCCAGCTTCAATCGAGACCACTCGATTGTCAAGAGTTCCGGAAACCTTTCGCCGCAACGCATCCGGCGGTCACCTGCGCTCCGATCGGTATCGACGGGCGTGAGCACCGGCGACTGGTGGCGAGTAATTATCGGGACGTTCTCGAAACGTACCGGGCCTACCGGAGACACCACGGGGAGGCCCGACCCGATGGCCGCGCCTCCCCGTCCTGCCGATCAGTAGATGGTCCGCCCTCGCTCGTCGGGCACCCCGGACTTGCGGTGGAAGTACGTGTTGATCTGGTCGCGCCACTCGGTGGCACAGCGCACCTGCTCGTCGAGGCGCTCGGCCACCCGCTCGTACACGGCCGGGTCGATCATCCCGTTCAGAGTCTGCCACCGCCGTCGCATCGCCATCACCTCCTCGACACCGGCGAAGTGGGTGTCGTAGATGTGCTGGATGACTGTCGACCCGCTGTGCAGGACGTGCCCGTACGGCACGTGGTGGAAGAAGAGCAGCAGCTCGTCGGGGCAACTCTGCGGCGACTCGTACACCTGGGCCCAGTACGGCGGGTACTGGCCGGCGAAGCCGGTGCCCGACGCACGGCTGCGGTCCACGCCCACACCGTCGCGGTCGGCGAAGTGGTAGGTGCCCCACCGCGTGTACTCGTACCCGTCGACGCCGGGACCGTAGTGGTCGCCCGGGTTGACCATGAAACCGACACCCAGCGGCGCTGTGTAGCGCTCGTAGGTGCGCCACGAGTCGTCCATGATCTCGTGCAGGGTCCGCCCCACCAGCTCCGGTTCGGCGGTCGCCGACGGCGGGAAGGTCAGCGCGATCCACTCGTCGAGGACCGCCTGCGGATCCAGTCGCGGATCCCAGGCGAGCCGCCCGAACGTGTACAGGTTGGCCTGCGCCAACGGGTGCCCGGTCCAGAAGAGGTCATCGCCCACGTTGGCGACCGCGACCAGACCGCCGCCCGCGCCCGACTCCCCCGCGGCGATGTCGGCGACCGTCCGCCCCCCGGGCCCCCACGGCGCGAACCGCAGCACCTCACCCCACCACGGGCCGAGGTGGCAGACGTGTCGCTGCTGACCGGTGTATTCCTGGGTGACCTGCAACTCCACCGCCAGCCGGGTGGCGGGCATCGCGGCGATCACCGGGGAGACCGGTTCCCGGGTCTGGAAGTCGACCGGCCCGAACTTCACCTGCACGACCACGTTGGTCCGGAAGCGCCCGTCGAGCGGGGCGAAGTGGTCGTACGCGGCGCGCGCCCGGTCGGTGGACCGGTCCCGCCAGTCCTGGTGGTGGTTGTAGACGAACGCCCGCCAGTGCACCACTCCCCCGAGCGGGGCCAACGCCTCGGCCAGCACGTTCGCCCCGTCGGCGTGGTCTCGTCCGTAGGTGAACGGGCCGGGCTGCCCCTCCGAGTCGGCCTTCACCACGTAACCGCCGAAGTCCGGGATGCGCTCGTACACCCTCCGGGTGGTCGCCGCCCACCAGACCCGCACCGCCTCGTCCAAGGGGTCGGCGGTGGACAGGCCACCGAGCACCACGGGCGCGGCGAAGGTGATCGACAGGTGCACCCGGATGTTGTACGGCCGCAGCACGTCCGCGATCTCGGCCACGTCGCCGAGCCGGTCGGTGAGCAGCAGCGCCTCCGTCCGGGCCACGTTGACGTTGTTCACCGAGATCGCGTTGACACCGCTCGCGGCCAGCAGCCGCCCGTACTCCCGGACCCGGGCCAGGTCGCCGCGCGGGCGGCCGTCCTGCCAGAAGATCGAACCGCCCGCGTACCCCCGTTCGACCTGGCCCATCACCGGGTGCACGGCCACGTTGTCCCAGTGGTTCAGCATCCGCCGGCGCAGCGCCGGCCGGTGCCGCTCCGGCGGGCGGGCCGGATCGAAGGCCGCCGCGCAGAGCCGGACCACGTGGAACAGCCCGTACAGCAGGCCGGCGGGCGCGTCGGCCAGCACCACTGTCACCTCGCCGTCGCGGGCCAGCAGGAAACCCTCGTCGCCGAGCGGCTCACCGCCGATCCCGGTCAGCGCCGCCTCGGCCGCCGACCGGGCCGCCTGCACCGCCCGGCTGGGCAGCTCGTCGGCACCGCGCAGGGCGAGCACCAGGTCGACGTCGACGTCCCAGGAGGGTGAGTGCCACACCCGTCCGCCGTAGCGCGCACAGGCACGCGAGACCTCGTCCAGGACGGTGTCGACGAGCAGGCCGTCGCCGTGGACGAGGACGCGGCGCGCGCCGAGCGACCGGAACGCCTCCGGGGGCAGCCAGGCCGCGTGGACGTGCGGCTCGCGGGGTTCCATCGGTTCCTCGACGAACATCAGGTGCTCCAGGTGGACGGACTCCTCGGCGTTCACCCGTCCTCCCGCACGACGACGACACCGAACGCCGGCAGGCGCAGGGCCGAACCGGTCAGTTCCCGGTCACCGGTGACCAGGTCGATCCGGGCGCTGTCGAAGAGACGGTGGTCCTGCTTCCACACGTCCTCGGGCCACTGCTCCGGGTTGTAGTCGCCCCCGAAGGGCACCTTGGCGGTGACGGGCAGGCTCATGGGGTGAACTCCTTCCGGATCAGGTGGATCATCGGGTCACTGACGCGCAGGAACGCGAGGATCGCGACCGAGCCGAGCATCGCCAGCACCGCCTCGGAGAAGACCGCCGTGATCCCGGCCGCCGCGGCCAGCAGCAACGCCGTGCCGACGGTGACACCGGGGGTACGCACGAGGAAGTGCACGGCCAGCCGGAGCACGTCCCGGGTGCGGAAGTCGAACAGCGCGGTGATCACCAGGGCGTTGGCCGCGCAGAGCGTCACTCCCACGGCGAGCAGGACCAGCGGCACCACCCACCAGCCCGCGAGGCCGACGGCACCCCGGTAGGCGAGGTTCAGGGCGAGCACGGTCAGCCACAGCAGCGTCGGCACCCAGACGCGCAGCGTGCCGGACAGGTTCGCCCGGTACCCGCGCCAGAACAGGGCGGCGGGCCGCAGGTCGGTCAGGTCGAGGCGCTGGTGGCGCAGGGCGTACAGGGCGGCGGAGATCGCCGGGCCGACCGGCAGGAGGAACAGCGCGACCAGTGGCAGGTTGCTGGGGTCACGACCCAGCAACAGCAGTGGGAGCAGGCCGGGCACTGTGGTGAGCAGAAGCAGCAACTCGACCACGAGCAGGATGTAGACCCGGGAGGTGATCCGCGACAGCGGCCCGTCGCCGAACTGTCGCCAGACCTGGGCGGTGCCGCTCACTGTTGCTCCTTCCGGTCGGTCCCGACGACCGGCAGAGCGCGGTGGGTCACGCGCGTCGTACCGGCCGGGAGGTCCGGTCGGGCCGCGGGTGCGCCGCCCGACCGGATCTCCCGCTGATCAGCCGTTGTTCTTCTGGAACCGTTCGTACGCCTTGTTGACCACGTCGATGTACTGCTCGGAGTTCTTCGCCTTCAGCTCGGCCACGTACGCGTCCCACTCGGTGAGGGGCCGCTGGCCCAGAGCGAACTTGAGCGTGTTCTGGGTGACGAAGTCCTTCAACGGGGTCTCCCAGAGCGACACCTGCTCGCGCTCCTCGTCGGTCAACGGGGCGGGCGGGGGCACCACCCTGGGCGGGCGGGCGTCCATCACCTTCTGGAACTCCAGCTCCTCCGGGGAGAAGAACCCACGCACCAGGTCTGGGCTGCCACCGTAGGCGAAGACGCCGTTCTGGAAGCCGAAGTCCTTCTGCAGGTGCTTGGGGGCCTTCGGGTTGAGGCCGAGGAAGTCGACTCCGGGGTTGAGCGTGCGCTTGCCGGACGCGTCCTTGGTGAAGGTCGTGCCCTCGATGCCCCAGCGGGCGAACTCCAAGCCGGCGTCGGAATACCACAGCCAGTCGATGAACTGCATCATGGCCACGAAGTTCTTGCTCTCCCGGGCCTTCGAGGAGATCATGATGCCGTTCTCCAGTCGGGGGAACGGGTTGACCTCGCCGGCCGGGCCGATCGGCAGCGGGATCTTGGCCATCTTCGCATTCGGCAGGGTCTTGGCCAGGTCGGGCCGGTGGTTGTTGACCAGCGTCTGCGCGTTGCCGGTAACCACGAAGGACTTGCCGTTGGCGAGCTTCTGGCGTGCCTGGTCGTCGGTCTGGGTGAAGCTCTCCGGGTCGAGCAGGCCCTCGGCGACGAGCTTGTGCAGGAACGTGACCATCTGCCGGTACTGCTCGGACGCCCCGGTGTAGTTGAACTTCTTCGCCGCCGGGTCCCAGGTGGCGTGCTGGTAGTCCCAGCCGGCCTGGGTGCCGTGGGCGGAGCCGAGGATGTTGAGCAGCGCGCCGGTCGGGTTGGGCTTGCTGAAGAGGTCGGAGTACGGGTAGACGTTCGGGTACTTGGCCTTCATCGCCTTGAGCACTGTGTAGAAATCGTCCCAGGTCTTCGGGACCGCGAGGTTGAGCTCCTGCATGATGTCGGTGCGCACCAGCACCGTGTAGTCCTGCGTGGGCTTCTCGTGCATGCCGGGCAGCAGGTAGAACTTACCGTCGGACTGCCGCAGGTTGTCGATCTCCGGCTTGAGGTTCCACTTGGCGATCTTGTCCTTGAGGTTGGGCATCAGATCCAGGTAGTCGCTCACCGGGAGGACCGCCCCGGACGACACGAACGCGTTCTCCTGCGGGTGGTACGTCTTCGGGATGATCAGCGGAGCGTCACCGGCGCCGATGAGGAGGCTGCGCTTCTGCTCGTAGTCACTCAGCGGGACGGCGACCGGCTCGATCTTGACGTTGGTCCGCTTGGTCAGCTCGGACCAGAACAGCCAGTCCTCCTTGAGCGGATAGAAGGTGTGGTTGTTGTAGAGCGTGGAGAAGGAGAGCGCCTCGGTGGCCTTGAACTGGTCGCCGACGCCGTAGTTGGCCATCGCGCCGGCCCGGTTCTCGGAGAGGTCCTTCGACTCGCCGGGGTCCTCGGAACAGGCGGTGGTGAGGCTGAGCGCGAGCACACCCGCGGTGGCTATCGCCACCCGGCGCCACGTCTTGTGGAGCATGGCTCGTCCTTTCGGTGGTGGGGGTGAAGGAAGTGATGCGATGCAGCGCCCGGCGTCATCCCTTGACCGCGCCGAGCATCACGCCGGAGACGAAGTACCTCTGGACGAAGGGGTAGACCGCCAGGATGGGCAGAGTGGTGAGCACGATCGTCACGGCCTGGAGCGTGGCCGCGGCCTGCACGACGTCGGCGTCGGCGGCGCCGGACTGCTGTGCGTCGGTGGCACCCGCGATGAGGTTGCGCAGGTAAACGGTGACCGGCAGCAGATCCTGCTGGTCGATGTAGAGGAACGCGGTGAACCACGAGTTCCAGAACGAGACGGCGTAGAAGAGCACCATCGTCGCGATGATCGCCTTCGACAGCGGCAGCACGATCCGCAGCAGGATGCCGTAGGTGTTCAACCCGTCGACCGCCGCGGCCTCCTCCAACTCGGTCGGCAGGCTTTCGAAGAACGCCTTCATGACCAGCAGGTTGAAGACACTGATGGCGTTGGGGATCACCACGGCCCAGATGGTGTTCTTCATTCCCAGGCTGGTGACCAGCACGTAGTTGGGGATCAGGCCACCGGAGAAGAACATGGTGAAAAGCGCGATGCCGACGAGGACCCCGCGGCCCTTGAGCTGCGGCTTGGACAGCACGTACGCGTAGCACGTGGTCAGCACGATCGAGATGAGCGTGGCGACCACCGTGTACACCAGGGTGTTGCGGTAGTTCGTCCAGAACAGCGAGTCGGACATCACCAGCTTGTACGCGGTCACGTCGAACCCGCGCGGGACGATGCTCACCTTCCCGGCGAGGATGTACGCCTCGTCGCTGAGCGAGCGGGCCACGATGTTGAGGAACGGGTACAGCGTCACGATCACGACGCCGATGAGGACGACCGTGTTGACGATCCGGAAGATCCGGTAGCCCCGGCTGTCCACCGGCCCGCGCGTCTTCGGGGCCTCGCGCTTCGTACCGAGGGTCACCACAGGCTCGTCCCCACCGTGCGACGGGAGATGAGGTTCGCCGACAGGACCAGGATCAGCCCGATCACCGCCTCGAAGAGACCGATGGCGGCCGCGTAGCTGAAGTTGCTGGACTGGAAGCCCATCCGGAACAGGTAGGTGGAGATCACGTCCGCGGTCGGGTACGTCAGCGGGTTGTAGAGCAGCAGGATCTTCTCGAACCCGACGGCCATGAAGCTGCCGATGTTGAGGATCAACAGGGTCACCATCGTGGGCCGGATGCCCGGCAACGTCACGTGCCAGGTTTGCCGCAGCCGGCTGGCTCCGTCGATCCGGGCGGCCTCGTACAGGTCCTCGTCGATGGTGGTGAGGGCGGCGAGGTAGAGGATCGTTCCCCAGCCGACGGTCTGCCAGACCTCGGACGAGACGTAGATGGTGCGGAACCATTCCGCCTGCTGGAGGAACGCCACGGGATCGCCGCCGACGATCCGGACCAGCTGGTTGGCCGTGCCGCCGATCGAGGTGAACTGCATGACCATCGCCGCCACGATCACGATCGACAGGAAGTGCGGCAGGTACGACACCGACTGGACGAACCGCTTGAACCGGCGGGCACGCACCTCGTTGAGCAGCAGCGCCAGCACGATCGGCAGCGGGAAGCAGAACAGCAGGGTCAGCGTCCCGAGCACCAGGGTGTTGGTGAAGACCTCCCAGAACGTCGGGTCGGTGAAGAACATCCGGAAGTACCGCAGCCCCACCCAGTACTCGCCGAAGATGCTGCCGCCCGGCTTGAAGCGGCGGAACGCGATGATGTTCCCGAGCATCGGCAGGTAGCGGAAGACCATGAAGAACAGCAGCGGAAGGATGGCCAGGGAGTAGAGCTGCCAGTCCCGGCGCAGCGCCTGCCGCCAGCTTCGGCGGCGGCGCGGTGAGCGCGGGGCGGGGCTGGGAGCCGCCGCCGGAGACCGGGGCGGCGCCGGCGGCGGTGGCCGCAACGTGGATGTCATCCTCGCCTCCTAGGCGGACTGCGGAACGGCCACGAGGGGCTCGACCCGCACCGACGTGAGCAGCTCCCGGTGGTGGCCGACCTGGCGCTCGGCTCCGGTCAGCAGCAGCGACAGGGCCGCCGCCACATCACCGCTGGACCGGCCGAACCGCAGCTCGACCTCGCCGGGCTCGACGATCCGCCGACCGGACAGCCCGATGAACGACGCCACGTCGGCCGGTACGCCGAACGTCACGTGCGCCACCTCGCCGGGCTCCAACGGCAGTCGGGTGTAGCCGACCAGGCGGACCACCGGGCGGGTGGTCTGCGCGACCGGGTCGTGCAGGTAGAGCTGGACCACCTCGGTGCCGGCCCGGTCGCCGGTGTTGGCGACAGTGATCCGCACCCGCACCTCGCCGTCGGTCGGCCACGCCGCCGGCTGGTCGTGAGTGCCACCCGCCGGCTCGACAACCCTGGCGTCGGACCAGTCGAAGGTGGTGTAGCTCAGCCCGTGACCGAACGGGTAGGCCGGCGTCGGGTCGATCGAGGACACCTTGTTGCGCCGGCCGAGCGGGGGTGCCAGGTAGGTGCTCGGCAGTCCGCCGGCGTCCCGGGGCACACTCACCGGCAGCCGCCCGGACGGGTTGACCGCGCCGGTGAGCACCTCGGCGAGCGCCTGCCCGCCGAGCTGGCCGAGGAAGAACGCCTGCACGACGGCCGCCGCGGCGTCGAACTCCGGGCCGAGCGCGTAGGGGCGGCCGGTCATCAGCACCAGGACGACCGGGGTGCCGGTGGCGAGGACGGCACGGACCAGGTCGGCCTGCACACCGGGCAGTCGCAGGTCGGCGGCGTCGCACCCCTCGCCGGAGGTGCCCCGACCGAACATCCCCGCCCGGTCGCCGACGGCGAGCACGCACACGTCGGCGGCGGCAGCCGCGGCGACCGCGGCCGGGATGCCCGAGGTGTCCTCACCGGTGATGGTGCAGCCCTGCTCGTGGCTAAGCAGCGGGACGCGTCGGGCCAGCTCATCGCGCAGCGAGGGGATGTCCAGGCCCAGCCCGAACTCGCTGTGGTGCACGCCGACGTGGTTGGGAAACGAGTAGCAGCCGAGCATGGCCATCGGGTCGTCGGCGACGGGGCCGACCAGGGCGACCCGGTTGCCGACGGGCAACGGGAGGACGCCGGTGTTGCGCAGCAGGACGACGGCCTCCCGGGCGAGGCGTACGGCGACGTCCTGGCTGGCCTCGTCATCGAGACGCAGCGACGCCACGTCGTCGGGCAGTTCCTGCCAGCCCTCGTCGAGCAGGCCGATCTCGATCTTCTGGATCAGCACCCGGCGCAGCGCGCCGTCGATCAACGCCTCGTCGACCTCGCCACGGCGCACGGCCTCCACCAGCGGGGTGCCGAAGGTGTCCACTGTGGGCAGTTCGACGTCGATCCCGGCCCGCAGGGCGAGCCGTGCCGCGTCGGCGGCGCCGTCGGCGACACCGTGCAGGGTCTCCAGGAAGCGTACGGAGAAGTAGTCGGCGACCACGGTGCCGGTGAAGCCCCACTCGTCGCGCAACAGCCCGGTCAGCAGCCCGTGGTCGGCGGCCACGGGCAGGCCGTCGATCTCGGCGTAGGAGTTCATCACCGAGCGGGCGCCGCCGTGGCGCAACGCCATCTCGAACGGCGGCAGGATGACGTCGGCCAACTCCCGGGGCCCCATCGGCACCGGCGCGAGGTTGCGTCCGCCACGGGAGGCGGAGTAACCGGCGAAGTGCTTCAGCGTGGCGACCACGCCGGCCCGCTCCAGGCCCCGCACGTACGCGGCACCGGTCGTCCCCACCAGGTACGGATCCTCGCCGATCGTCTCCTCGGTGCGGCCCCAGCGGTAGTCGCGGGTGACGTCCAGGACCGGGGCGAGACCCTGGTGTACGCCGGCGGCGCGCATGGACCGTGCGATCCGGTCGGCCATCGCCTCGACCAGGTCGGGGTCGAAGGACGCGCCCCAGCTCAGCGGGGTCGGGTAGACGGTGGCCCGCCACGCGGCGAACCCGGTCAGGCATTCCTCGTGCACCTGCGCCGGGATGCCGAACCGACTGGCGGCCACGATCTGCGCCTGCGAGGCCGCCAGCGACCGGGCGCCGAGCACCGGGTCGACCGGCGCGGTGCCGAAGGGGCGGGTGAGTTGGCCCAGCCCGTGCTGGATGACGGTGCTCCACTGCGGCAGCTCGCTGATCATGTCGGACTGGTGTGGCGCCACACCCTCGCCGGAGGCCTCCGCGCCGACCCACACGCCGACGAGTTGGGCGATCTTCTCCTCCAGCGACATCCTCGGCAGGAGCGCGTCGGCCCGCTCGGCCGGCGTCAGCCGCGGATCGCGCCACGGCGCGGTGTCGCTGTCCCCGGGCAACTGACTACTCATGCCTTGACCCCTCAGCTCCGGCCACGTCCCCGTGCCCTCGTGGAACCCGTTCCGTGGCGGACATTTTCACGATCCGAAACTTTCCGGAAATCCGCGCAACCTTTTCGGCAACCTAAGGTCCCCATCGATGTGTGTCAAGAGTCTCAATCGGACGTCCGACGGCCACATCCTGCACACAGTGACTCTGCCGACAGCACTCCGTGGCGCACGCGCCCCGTACGGGCCCACCAACGGTCGGACCGACTGTCGCACCGGCTGGTGTGGCCGACTGATCGTGTTAAGGTCTGCCGAAACTTTCGGATGCTGCTTGAGGTCGCGATGACAGAGCACCGCCCGCTCGACCCACCCGCCTCCACCACCATCGCGACCATCGCCAACGATGTCGGCGTCTCGGTCGCGACGGTGTCCAAGGTCCTCAACGGACGCGGCGATGTCGCTCCCGGCACCAGAGCCCGCGTGGAGGCGAGTCTCGACCGCCACCAGTACCAGCGCCGCGCCCGCCGGCCCTCGCCCGGCGGAGGACGCATCGAACTCGTCTTTCACGAGTTCGACACGGGATGGGCGATGGAGATCCTGCGAGGCGTGGAGGCGGTGACCACCGCGGCCGGCATCGGGTTGTCGGTCGCCCAACTCGACGGCGCGCACCGCCCGCCGGCCCGATGGCTGGAGGCGCTGCTCGCCGACCGGCCGTTGGGCGTGGTGTTCGTCCTCTCCCACCTGGCCGAGGCGCAACAACAGCACCTGCGGCGCCAGGGCATACCGTTCGTCGTCGTCGACACCGACAGCGCGACCTCGGCCTCCGTGCCCACCGTCGGCTCGAACAACTGGAACGGCGGCCTGCTCGCCGCCCGGCACCTGCTGGATCTGGGCCACCGGCGGATCGCCATCATCTCCGGGCCACCCGACGTGCTCTGCAGCCGCGCCCGCGCCGCCGGCTTCCAGTCGGCCCACGAGGAAGCGGGGATAACGGTCGACCGCGAGCTGGTCCGCTACGGCAGTTTCTCCGCCGGCGCCGGGCACGCCCACGGGCTGCAACTGCTACGCCAGCCGTCCCGACCGACGGCGATCTTCGCCGGGTCGGACATCCAGGCCATGGGGGTGCTCCGGGCCGCACGCCAGTGCGGCCTCCGAGTCCCCGAGGACCTTTCGGTGATCGGGTACGACAATCTGCCCGTCTCCGCCTGGACCGACCCGGCTCTCACCACGATCAACCAGCCGTTGCGCGACATGGCTGGCATCGCCACCCAGATGTTGCTCGACCTGACCCGGGGCAACGAGCCAGCGACCAGCCGCATCGACCTGGTGACCGAGTTGGTCGTCCGGGAGAGCACCGCACCCCCCGCCGACCCGCACTGATCCCGGCCCCCTGCGAGGACCCGTGTCTGACTCCGCCTTCATCCCCGACGAACTCCAGCGGTACGCCCCCGAGGTCGCCGAACCCGACGACTTCGACAGGTTCTGGCGGGACACGCTCGCCGAGGCGGCTGCCCGACCGGTGCTCGTCGACGTCCGGCCGGAGC